>DATKQQ010000016.1:0-5246 GCA_035532615.1 Hanamia sp. | reverse complement strand
AGGCAGTGTGCCAGTGATAACTATGCGGTCGTAACAACCAAGTATGCCGCTGATTTTTTCGCAATATCTTTGAGTAAGTGATTCCATAATATTGGAAAGTTAAATGTTTTCCTGTTTAGTTCCGGCTTGTCCGGCTTAGGTTGTGAAAGTTCAATTTTTCAATCAGTACTTCCAAACTTGGCACGCAGACTGCAAAATATAAATTGTCACTCAATTGTGAAGTGAAATTTTTTAAAGAGCTATCTATTTCAGGAATATGTTCAAAAGTCTGATCTGAGATAATCAAATCCGGTAAATCAGATTTGCTATCGGGTAATTTAATATTATCTGTATAGTTTTTGTAACATATAATCCCATCAATATTATCAACCAAATTCTTTGGTATGGAAGGATCAATTCCAATAAAAGTATTTGCAAAAAATTCTTTTTTCAGTTCTTTTAATAATGATAAATCAAAGCACCCTATATCGATTATTCTATTAAAGCGAATATGCCGCAATGGCTCTAATTGTTTTAAAAAGAATTTTATGCGGCCTTGTACTCCCGGATTTTGGGTGAAATATTGATAATCATCATTATATAAATCTTTTGGAGTTAAATCTGATTTCGCCTGAAAATGATTGCAGATAGGGCAACAAAATAACTGCATATTTCTTGTGTCAAAGTTCGATTCATTATCCTTATTACCTAAATAAACCGTATTCATTGGATAATCTGGTAAAGAGACAACCAATTCTAAAGAATCACTTTTGCATACAACACATTTATTAATTATTTTATCATTTTTCATATCCCTTTTTTGGTTTTAATGAGGTTAATTAAACCTCCAATAGTACCTGCTTCTTCTAATTCTTTATTTGAAAGTGCCACTCCATAATTTTCATCTGTGGATGCTATAATTGTAAGGGCAGTTAAGGAATCCCAACACTCGAATTCAGTTAATTTATCGTTTTCATTTACACTTTCAACTTCCAATAATTCAGCGAGTTGTTCTTTTATATTTTCCATAGTAACAAATTTTTAAAAAATAATTATTTCGTTGAATTTTAGATTGCCAATTTTCATTAAAAGACAAGCCCACGTTAATCCTACTCCAAAGCCTGCCAAGCAAATATTTAATTGTTCAGTGAGCAATTTAGACCCTATATTAAAGCCAATATTTGTTGGAATAGAAACACCGCTCGAATTGCCGAAATTGGCAACAATATTGTTGGGCATTTTCTCATAAGATATTCCAAGTTTATCAGCTAACTTTTGCAACATAAACCGGTTGGGTTGATGAAACATATAATAATCAACATCCTCTTTTTTACAAGATGCCTTTTCTAATAAATGTTCAATCATAGGCGGGACTTCGCGTTGAACAAAATTAAAAACATCATCACCTTTCATAACCAGGTTGTCGGGTGAGCGGAAATTTCCTGCACTGTCTTCATGCATCACAGCAGTCGCTGCCGTTGAAGGAATTCTGAATCCACCCGCAGGAATCATTATTGACTCAGCGCCCACTCCATCCATCTTAATAAATCCGTAGATAGTATTTTGTTCTTTTGATTTTTTTACTACCGTTACAGAAGCACCGTCTCCAATAAGCGGATTACTGTTCCTGTCGCGCTTCGAAACTTTTCTACTAAGCACATCTGCATTAAGCAATAATACTTTGTTGACTTCTTCCTGTTCGAGAAGCAGGAATGCCTGGATAAGTCCAATAATATATCCCGCACAACCCTGGTTGATATCCATACAGATCATATCCTGTTTTAGTCCAAGTTTACCCTGGATCACATTACTCGTCGCGGGCATAAAATAATCGGGAGATTGGGTAACGAGCACCATTGCGTCTATTTCATCTTTGATGAGCAAATTCTTATTAAACAAGTGATTGAGTCCATGAATAAGCAGATCCGAAACACATACCCCATCTTCTACAATGCAATGTTTATTATACCCCATTGCCATCTTGAGCTTCAGTGATTTTGCCGGAGAGAAATTGTAATGCTCCATTTCTTCCTCAAATTTCACTTCACGGGCAGGAATGATGGTGAGTATTCCCTCTATCTCTTTATTATGGAATTTAAGATTCATCGTTAACTCCGTTCTTTTTTAATAAGGCTCTTATTGAATCAATGCTTGAAAAATTATCCGGAACGATATCCAACCCATCAATTGAAATATGATATTCTTTATCAAGGGTAGTAACCAGGGTGACTACATCAAATGAATCCAGCATTCCCTCGTCAATAAAGTTTACGTTTTCTGTAAAGTCAAATTCGGGGCGAATTTCTTTTAGGATCGTTGTAATTTTATCTTTCATTTAGTGGAATATTATAAGTTAAAACTATGTCTCTAAGCTCCTCAGCTTGGAAACCATAATGCTTGTATCGCTTTATCGCGTTTTCATTCGTTTCGATTACCCAAAATAATATTCTAATAGCGTCTTTATTTTCAATAAAAAATTGATTGATAAGTTTTGATCCAATTTTTAGGTCTCTGAAATTTGGATGCACGAACCAGTAACGAAGATAGGCTGTACTATTTGTTTTGTCAAAAATCAGGAACCCCCCGATTTCTTTTCCTGATCTATAAACCAATATTTGTTTTTTTTCTATCCAGCTTTTCAATTCTTCAATGAGCGGAAGCTGTTCCGTATATTTATCAAAGTATTGTTTAAATAAAGAATCAACTAATAAGACTTCGGAAATATCTGCGAAATCAACACAAAGATCAATTGCTTTTAATACCGGATATTTTGTACTTGACATCCTCGTAAGAGAAGAGTATAAAGTGAAGCCAGTATTGAGGAATACGGAACAAATATCATTTAGCATGTCTCCCTTTCCAACCAGATCCGCTACATACTTCTCATCATGATATTTATTTTTGAGAATATCTAATGATTCTGTGAGTTCAGTTAAACCGGACGAAATATAAAATAAACGCTTAAAACCATCATCTGAATAAATGAGGAAGTAAGTTTCTCTAATCATGATCAACTCAAGTTCATTTTTTTCTATCCAGATTCCATGTTTGAAAGTTTCAGGAAAAAAGTTCGTCAGGAACGATTTATGATAGTTTTTCACAGACTGTATGGAGACCTGGATCTCATCAATATGCTTAACAACTTTCAGATCAGTCATCATTAACAATTTTGGAAAGCGCCAGCCTGTCAATCTTCCCATTAGTATTTCGAGGTAGCACCTGCATATGACGGTAAGCCGTTGGTATCATGTATTTAGGAAACTCTTTTGAAAGAGCTATGCGAAATTCAGGTACAGGCAATTCAGAAGGTGCTTCATAAATTAAAGCAATTTCCTTTTTACTTTTATTATAAACGACGCACGCGTTATTCACCAATTTCAGTGTATTCACTACCACATGTTCAATTTCACCTAATTCAATACGGTACCCCAGGTGCTTAACCAAACTGTCCTTTCTTCCCTTGAACAGAATTTCACCAAAATCATTTTTATAGACAATATCACCCGTGCGATAAATAAGTTCAGGATAATGACTATTTAGTGGGTTTTGCACAAAAGCTTCTGCTGTTTTTTGCGGGTTATTATAATAACCCATTGCCAGAGAACTTCCTCTTACGCAAAGCTCACCTTCTTCTTTTTCACCCACAGGTTGATCATCATCAGTTAAAATCAAAATATCGGTATTCCGGCAAGGGAATCCTATGGGAATCGGTTCATCATCTTGCAATTCTCTTTCAGCAATGTAGTAAGTACAATCTAGCGTTATTTCTATCGGTCCATAAAGATTTACAAATTTGGAACTCTTTAATATTTTACGCCAATAATTAAATTGTTTTGTAGGAAAAACTTCACCGGCAAACCAAACAGTTTTTAAATCCGGTAACTCAATTTTATTGAGTAAATCCATGTTGGCAATATTTACCATGATAGTGGGAACCCAAAAAATGAAACTAACTTTGGTAAGCTGAAGTATATTTAAAATAGATGCGGGATACGCGTTTAACTTTTCGGGAATAAGAACAATCGTACTGCCTTTAGACATAAGCATGCACAATTCAAAACTGTAAATATCAAATACAATTGGTGACAATGAACCAACGATTTCATTGTCGTTTATTTCAAGCGTTTTAATTACCCATTCTGTAAAATCGATGAAACTTTTTTGGTTAAGAACTACACCTTTAGGGGTGCCGGTAGATCCGGAAGTATTAATGATGCAATATGGATCCGTATCAATTATCCGGCGAAAAATAGTGTTTAAGATATCCTGATCGAAGCTTTCATTAAAATCAAAAGTGCTAATATTTAGAATATCACCAGACATTACTAAATCGTTCAGGAAACTAATATGCTCATTATCTGTTATTATGAGAACCGGTTCGATCTGTTTTAAAATATTTTCAATACGGGCTTTGGGAGATTTTACATCAATATTCATGTAGGTGTTTCCACTATAGGTAATCCCTATATCAGAAACAACGCTTTTAATACTCTTGGGAAGAAAAACAGCAATAGGTTTATTAGTATAATTCTTTAGGCTAATAATATTACAAGCAAGCATCCTTGCTTTGTTATGAAGCTCAGAAAATGAAATACTCTGATCTCCATCAATCACTGCACTTCTCTCTTTGTTTCGGTAAACCGTTTGCTCAAAATATTCCAAAAGGTTAGTTTTCATCTGATTACTATTTTTTAGAGATACAGTCGATTATAATTTGTTGTTCTTTGTTAGTCAAGGTTGGGTAAATCGGTAAGCAGATCACTTGTTCTGAAACTTGTTCCGCAACTTGTAAATTTTCAGGTTTGGCCGAGCTTAATCCCCGGTATGAAGGGAATTGGCTGATGAGGGGATAAAAATAACGGCGACCAAAAATGTTATTACTTTTAAGCTTCTCGTACAATTCATCGCGTGATTCTCCATATATCTTTTCATCAATTAAAATTGGGAAATAGGAATAGGAATGAGTGACACTTTTCATATCGTTCAGGCAACGTATTCCCGGAACATGAGAAAATTCTTTGCGATACAATTCCGCAACCACTCTTCGCTTTGCAATATTTTCATCAATATATTTTAATTGAAGCAATCCATAAGCAGCCTGTAGCTCGTTCATTTTTGCATTGATACCCGGCTCAATTACAGTGGTTTCGTTCGCAAAGCCAAAGTTTTTCAGAAAATCAACACGTTTTTTTGTCTTTACGTCGGGGCACACAATAGCACCACCTTCAATAGTATTAAACACTTTTGTAGCATGAAAACTTAAAATG
>DATKQQ010000015.1:0-23283 GCA_035532615.1 Hanamia sp. | reverse complement strand
ACGCGTTCAATACAATGCGGTCTATACAGTCATACTGGCCTGATAAAAAATCCGCATAATGCTCGGAAAACTTATCTTTAAATTTCATACTATAAAATTAATGAATACTCCTGCTCTTTCCCCAAAGGGTTTATTTCTGTTTGCAGAAATTCGTAGTAACTTTGACTTAGAAATGAGAATATGAAAAAATTTGATGTACCGGTTTTTTACCGTAGTTCATTGATCACAGCGATAAAAAACCGTCGTAAACTGGATGATAAATTAAAAAAAGATTTTACGCCAAGTCTTTTGGATTTTGGTGGAGTACAAATTTATTTGGCACGCCATTTTGGATTTTGCTATGGAGTAGAAAACGCAATTGAGATATCATTTAGAACAGTAGAAGAAAACCCGGAAAAGAAAATTTATTTGCTTAGCGAAATGATCCACAATCCTCAAGTAAATGACGATCTCAGAAGCAGGGGAGTTAGGTTTCTGATGGATACCAAAGGGAACACATTGATTCCCTTTGATGAACTTTCTCCGGACGATATCGTAGTAGTTCCTGCCTTTGGAACCACTTTGCAAATAGAGCAAAAACTTTTGGAAGCGGGTGTAGAAATAGAACAATATAACACCACTTGCCCCTTTGTAGAAAAAGTTTGGAACCGCGCGCAGGTAATTGCTAAAAATAATTATACGGTAATAGTTCACGGAAAGCCTCAACACGAGGAAACCCGCGCCACCTTTAGCCACAGCGCGGTTCATTCACCTACGGTGGTTGTAAAAGATATGAAGGAAGCGTTTGAGTTATCTTCTTATATTTTAGGAACAGACAATCCGGAAAAATTTTATACTCAGTTTGCCGGGCAATTTTCGGAAGGCTTCAAGGTTGAAAAAGATTTGCAAAGAATTGGAGTGGTTAATCAAACTACGATGCTTGCAAGCGATACGCAGGCTATCGCAGAATTTCTGAAAGAAACAATGAAGAAGAAATATAATTTAACCGAAAATAATATTGAGGAAAGATTTGCTGACACAAGGGATACACTTTGTTATGCTACCAATGATAACCAGGGCGCGGTTTATTCCTTGTTAGATATACCAGCTGATCTCGCAATAGTTTTGGGAGGTTATAACAGTTCCAATACCTCACATCTTGTAGAACTTTGCGAAGAGAAATTACCTACTTATTTTATACGGTCAGAAGAAGAAATCATTTCCTCAAAAGAAATCAGGCATTACAAAATTCATAAGAAAAAAGAAGTTACTACTCTTTCCTATTTGCCTGATAAAAAACCGGTGAAGATATTAATTACCAGCGGCGCAAGTTGCCCTGATGCTCTTGTAGAAGGGGTGATAAGGAAAATTATTACATTTTTTAATTGCAATAAGGATATTGAAGATGTAACGCGCGAATTTATAGGGGCATCTGAAAAAATAGTAAATCAGATTTTGCAGAAATAAATTTTGCCTACTTTCAGAAATATATTTTAAAAGATTATTTACCCTAAAATATCAGTTCCGGTACTATCAGCTTATTTGTTTTTATTCACTCTGTCCGTAGGGATTCAGTAGGATTGGCAATTGCAGCTTTCACCGCTTGTAAACTTACAGTTATCAATGCAATCAAAATAGCAATAGCTCCCGCGATGATAAACACCCACCAACCAATGTGAATTCTGTAAGCAAAACTTTGCAACCATTTATTCATTGCAAACCAGGCAACAGGAAATGCAATGAGAGAAGCGATCAATACCAGTTTTGCAAAATCTTTAGAAAGCATCATTACAATGCCGCTTACACTTGCACCCAATACTTTGCGTATGCCAATTTCTTTGATCCGTTGTTCTGCTGCATAAGTAACCAGGCCAAACAATCCAAGACATCCGATAAAAATGGCGAATAGGGCAAATGCTATGAATAACTTTCCGGTTTGTTGCTCTGCCTTATAAATATTATTAAAATCGGCATCCATAAACGAATAGCTAAATGGCTGCTCCGGTACCATTGATTTCCATTCATTCTGAACTTTATCAATTACTGAAGGGATATTTTTTGTATCAATTCGCATGGCAATGCTGCCCTCGTTATCTCCTAACTGAATTATAAGCGGCCCAACATGCTGATGCATAGAACTGAAATTAAAATCTTTTACCACGCCTATTACATGGTATGCTGTTGCACCATGAATACCGCCATTATTAAAGTTAGGGCGATATAAGAATTCCTTAAGAGGGTCTTTAAACCCAAGCACTTTTACCGCGGATTCATTTAGTACTATTCCTGTTGAATCTGAAGGAAAATCTTTTGAAAAATTTCTGCCTTCTGCCATTTTCATGTCGAGCGTTGGGATATAATTTTCATCAACATAAAAATTAGTAAGGATTACGGTTCGTGAAGCATCCATATTTGCATCGCGAAACCAACCTTCATTATCAAAATTGATTCCGGTAGGAAGATCGCCGGAAACAGTAGCATTGGTAACTCCCGGAATATTTAATAATTCATTTCTGAAAGTGTGGATTTGCTTATCAAGATAATATGCATTGTGTACCACCAAGACCTGGTCTCGGTTATATCCAATTTTTCGATTGCGTATATAATTTAACTGGTTGTAAATAACAATCGTTCCAATTATTAAAATGATTGAAATGATAAATTGGAATACAACCAGACTGCTGCGCAACCAGCTATTTTTAAATCCTTTTGCAATTTTTCCTTTTAATACTTCAATCGGCTGAAAGGATGATAAATAAAATGCGGGGTAACTGCCGGCAACAATGCCTACTAAAAAAACCAAAGCAATCATAACCGGGAAAAGCCATGTGGAAAATAAGGTACCTACATGCATTTCCTTGCCTGAAAGCTGATTAAAAAATGGAAGTAATAATGCTGCAATTATAATCGCAAGCAGAAGCGAGAAAAAACTTAATAAAACAGATTCAGTTAAAAATTGTGTGATGAGATGAGAACGTAATGATCCTACAACTTTTCTGATGCCTACTTCTTTTGCGCGGTTAGCGGAACGGGCAGTTGAAAGATTCATAAAATTGACACAGGCAATTAGTAAAATTAAAATGGCAATTGCAGAAAAGATATATACATAAGTGATGTTACCATTTGCTTCTATTTCATAAGATTTATCTGAATGCAAATGAATATCAGTAAGCGGTGTTGCATGATAAATAAAATGACTCCCGTTATTCTTAAGATCTTTTAATGAAAAGTGTAACTGATCTTCTAATTCTTTACCCAAATAATTATTAACCGTAGCATTAACATCGCTTTGTACTTTTTGCCTTGATACACCTGGTCTTACCAAAATATAAGTGTACTCATTATTACTAAGCCATGAATTATTTCCCGGATTATCTCTTTTAGGACGAATAAAGCTGAAATGAAAATGCGATTGTCGTGGAATATCTTTTATTACGCCGGTTATTTTGCAATTGGTTTTATTATCTACAAATAATGTTTTACCGACAACGTTAGTAGTATTAAAATATTTTTTAGCAGTTGTTTCATCAATCACAATGGAATTGGGTTCATTTAAGGCTGTGTTCGGATCGCCTTCAATCATTGGAACTGTAAACACTTTAAAGAAAGTGGAATCTGCAAAAACCGCATGATGATCCTGTACGTTCTGATTGTCTTTTTTCACCAATATATCACCCTGGTAATCGAGCCTTACCATTTGCTGAATGTCAGGATAATCTCTTACCAACGCTGGCCCAAGCGGGTTAGGTGATACGGCCATATTAGCTTCAGTATTATTAAAATAGATGTCTCCTTCAAGCCTGTAAATTCGCTCTGCATTTACATTGTATTTATCATAACTCAATTCATCTTTTACATACAACACAATCAACAAACAAACCGCTAAGCCTGATGCAAGACCAATAATATTAATAGCGGAAAAGGCTTTATTTTTCCAAAGATTACGAAGAGCGATTTTGAAATAATTTTTAAACATGGTTTCAACTATGATTTTTTCTGAACTATGATTTATCTTCATTAACACATTATCTAATCAGCGCATTATCTAATTTCTCATTCCATTCTTAAACTCTTGATAGGATTTGCATTGGCCGCTTTAATAGATTGAAAACTGATGGTAAACAATGTGATTAAAATAGAAATTAATGCTGCTAATCCAAAAAACCACCATTCAATAGTAATACGGTAATCATACGCCTGGAGCCAATTATGCATCAACCACCAGGAAATAGGAAAGGAAACGAGACAGGAAATGCCCACTAATATTAAGAAGTCTTTATTCAGCAATTGTGTGATAGAAAAAACAGATGCACCCAATACTTTTCTTACTCCTATTTCTTTCGTTCTCTGTTCGGCCATGAACGCGGATAATCCAAATAATCCCAAACAGGAAATAAAAATTGCCAGGCAACCGAAAATGGTTGCCAGCGAACCAATGAACTTTTGATATTGAAAAGCGCGATCAAAATCTGCATCTACAAAATGATAATCGAAAGATTGCGAAGCATCTGCCGTTACGAAAATATTTTGCAGCCTGGAGATAACCCCCTTCAAATCATTCGATGGCTTTAGTTTTATATAAATATAATTGGCGTTTGATGGATTATTAAAAAACATTAGGGGTGAAGGATGCGTTTGAAACATATCATTGTACACAAAATCTTTCGTGATACCAATTATGGTCAACCGTTGTGAGGGATCCCTCCAAATCTGACCTCCTATATGACCTGCCTTTCCCATTAATTTTGCTAAAGATTCATTGATAACAACATTCATGCTGTCCACTTTCGGGTCTTGCGAAAAGTCTCTGCCGTTTTGCAGTGGTATGCTGAAAGTTTTAAGATAATCTGCATCTGAAGCGACAAAGGTAATCAGCACATTTGCATTGGTGCTTTTCCCTTCCCAGTTCCAGCCGCCGCCATTATTATACATGCTCATTGGCGAAAAGGAACCAAGTGAAACGGAGCTTACATCATTTGTGTTCAAAATATTTTGCTTCAGGAAAGAATAACCTTTCAACAAGTTGGGCGTAACAGGAGTGTACAATATATTATTTTTATTAAAACCCAGATCCCGGTTTTGGGTAAACCGGATCTGTCGGTAAACTATAATCACGGCGATGATAATGATAACTGAAATAGTAAACTGAATTACTACAAGTACTTTCCTTAGTATGCCTGCACTACCTGCATTCTTAGAAGTTTGACTTTTTAAAGCATGAATGGGATTAAAAGAAGATAAATACAGGGCAGGGTAACTACCTCCTATCAAACCACAAATTCCCCCTATGACAACCAGGAATAAAATATGCGAGGGAAGCCGCCAATGTAAATACAATTGAATACCGACTAAATTGCTAAATAAAGGCAGCACACAATACACAATTATTACTCCCAGCAGCACTGAAATGTAAGCTACAATCAAAGATTCGGATAAGAACCCGCTGATTAAATTTCTTCGGGTAGAACCCAGCACTTTCCTCATTCCTATTTCTTTCGCGCGCTTCTCACTACGTGCGGTAGAAAGATTCATAAAATTGATGCAGGCGATAATTAAAATAATCAATGCTACCAGCGAAAACATTCTTACATATTGAATAATTCCTTTCGATGTATCTTCTTTCCCATTGGTAAATCCCCCGTACAATTTCAATCTTTTTAAAGGATATAACCATAAAGACTGGTTGGTGACTTGCGGGTCTTTTTGATGAATAAGCAACCTGAGCCTTTTATTGAAAGCAGCAACATTTGTATTCGGATTTAGCGCTACCCACGTATTTGTCCAATTGTTGCCCCAGGCGTCAATACCTTGCTTTTTATTTTGATTATAAAAAACCTGGAAAGGCAAGAAAAAATCTTTGCCGTAAAATTCTACGTTATTCGGAATGTCTTTAAACACTGCGGAAACTTTGTAGGGATGATTATCCACCAACAATGTTTTGCCAATGGCATCAACATTTCCGAAATAAGTTTTAGCTAACTTTTTGGAAATGGCGATTTGAGAGATATCGTTCAAAGCCTCTTTGGTATTTCCTTCAATCAGCGGCAATCCGAACATTTTCAAAAATGCGGAATCCACATAAGCACCCGACCTGGCCAAATGTTTATCACCCAAAGAAACCGTAGCGCCAATATCATCATATCGCGAAACATTTGCAACACCAGGGAATTCCTGCAACAGGGCATCTTTTACAAGTACAGATGTAGCGGCAAAAGTGTACATATCACTACCATAAGTTTGGTTATTCTCGATTTGATAAATATTATTCAAATCTGGAATAGAATGGTTGTAGTTTACATTGTACTCAACCCATAAAATGATAAGACTTGCACAGGCTATACCTACCGCCAGACCGGCAATATTCAGGAGACTAAAAGTCTTGTTACGAATTAAGTTTCGCCACGCTGTTTTAAAATAATTTTTGAGCATTGTCTCAATTATGATTTTTATGATTACTCACTCTGATCGTAAAGTTTCAATAGGATTTGCCAGCGCTGCTTTTATCGCTTTGACACTAATAGTTATTAATGCAATGAATAATGCTAAAATTCCTGCGATTGCAAATATCCACCAGGAAATATTGATACGATACGCAAATCCTTCAAGCCATTTATTCATTGCCCACCAACCGATTGGAATTGCAATGACGATGGCAGTAATTACCAGCTTTAAAAAATCTTTGCTGATCAATTGTACAATACCGCTGACACTTGAACCCAAAACCTTTCTGATTCCTATTTCTTTCCTTTTTACTTCGGCTGTATAGGTTGTCAATCCGAATAATCCCAGGCAGGAAATAAAAATGGCGATTCCTGCGAATACTTTAAATAAGACACCTGAACGCTCATCAGCCTTGTATTGCTCTTCAAAACTTTTATCCAGGAAATTATATTTGAAAGGAATATCACCGGCATATTTTTTATATTGTTTTTCTACTGAAGCAATAGCCTGCTGGGCATTTTGGCCTGTCGTGCGTACGTACAGAATATTTTTATCCGGGCCTGTAAAAAATATTAACGGTGCAATTTTCTCTTTTAATGATTGGAAATTAAAATCTTTTACCACCCCAAGGATAGTCCCTTTGTTTTCGTGAAAAGAAATCGGCTGGCCAACATAAGGGGGTTTCAAGCCCATTTGCTTTACAGCGGTTTCATTTAAAATATAATAAGCACTGTCAGCAGGAGTACCTGTAAAATTATTGCCTTCCATGAATTTAATTTTCATGGTGGGAATAAAATCTTTATCGGCAGCTACCTGAGTGATCATCAGATTGGTGTTTGCCTGTTTTGCTTTCCAGTCAAGGTCGCCAGTTGAAGAACTCACATTTGAAAAATTATAAGCATCGGATGCGCCTACATTTAAAATGGAAGATTGCTTTTCCAACTCTGTTTTTACAGAACTTATATGATTAACTACTCCCTGAGGCAAAGGAACAGAAAAGACATAGCTTTTATCATATCCCAAATTTTTATTTTTTACAAACTTCATTTGGTTGCTCATGATAATAGTACAGGCGATGAGAACAACAGAGATTGTGAATTGAAATACAACTAACGCTTTTCTAAAGTAAACCATGCCAATACCGGAGGTAATTTTTCCTTTTAATGATTCTAATGGTTTAAAGGATGATAACAAAATTGCCGGATAAATACTCGAGGCGATTAAAGTACCCAAAACAGCCAGCCCTGTTATTTCCCACACTTTTATGTCTGATAAATTAAAAGAAAGTGTTTCTCCTGAAATGTTGTTGTACAGAGGCATCAGAAGAAATATTAAAACGATAGCAAGAACCGCAGCAATACAAAAAAGAAGAAAGGTTTCAACAATAAATTGAAAAAATAATTGGAATTTTTGTGCGCCTACTATTTTGCGGATACTTACTTCTTTTGCCCTGATTAATGAACGAGCAGTAGAAAGATTTACATAATTGATACCGGCGATAGCCAATAACAAGATGATAACGAGGATAAAAACCTGTACCATCCTCAATGCTGAATTATTTCCATCGGCGCTTACCAAATGGATGCTCGCAAGATTTTGAAGATGAAAAGAAGCATCACTATCACCATTACGCGCTTTTTTATAGGCGAAAGAAAATTCCTTTCCTGTTTTGACCGGGTTTGCATTCGGATTCAATTTTACATAAGTGGTAAATGAGAAATCTCCTAAATCTTCGTCAATTGTTTTCCAATCGCCATTGCCGCCGTTTGCCGTAAACTCTGCTTCCAGCACGGCCATTGGGACAATGGCGTCATATTTAATGGATGAGTTTTCGGGGAAATCCGCCAATATACCTGTTACGTTAAAACTTTCATTATAAAAATTGACAATTTTTCCGATAGCATCATCGTCATTAAATAATTTTTCCGCAGTTGCTTTTGTGATTACAATAGAATTTAAATTCGGAAACAGATTGGTTTTATCACCCTTGATTAAATGAAAGCTAAACATCTTAAAAAAACCACTATCAACAACTCCAATTTTATTACCGTCAAAAATTTTATTTTTGTCTTTATCTGAAAGAACCTGGTCAAATAAATTTTGTGTCCTTACTATTGATTGAACTTGCGGAATTGATTTGGCGAAGATTGCTAAAGGGCCTGGAACACCCGTCCATGTCATGTTTTTTCCATTCGATTTGAGTTGAGTGCTCAACCGGTAAATATGCTGATAATCCTTATTAAATTTATCGTAGCTTAATTCATTCTGTACCCACAATAATAACATAATGCCCGCAGCCAGCCCCACAGCCAGTCCGCTGATATTAATGGCTGAATAAAATTTATTTTTCAATAAGCTTCGCCATGCTGTTTTAAAATAATTTTTAAGCATTTTTAAAATTTTTCTTTTATTCGTACCTTTATTACTTAAAATTTTGTTTATGCCAGCTATAAATTCTATTACTATCAGAAAAAAACTTGATTCAGATACTGTCAAGCTCGGTAAAAAAGCAAAAGCGATGTTGGGTAAAAACGTGGAAATCGTAATCCGTGAAATTGAAGATCCAAAGCCAATTGAAAGAGAGTGGAAACATTTGGGTGAATTTGATCTTGGTGGCGAACTTGATTCTACTAATATCCGTGATTTTGCTCACGATGATTAATTTGCTAATTGACACTAATATTTGGATTTACGTAATGGATAAAAGTTCCGTTTTTAACCAACCTGCTAAATCTATTCTATCCAATCCCGATTATAATTTTTTTATAACTTCAAAGAACATTAGCGAATTTTTCGCTGTAACATCAAAACGCAAAATCTCTTATGAGTCCTCTTCAAATTATTATGAAGAAATCAAAAATAAGGCTGCTATCCTATTTCCTACAGAAAGAAGCCTTTCAATCTTAGAAAAATTAATTCAGCAATACCAACCAAAAGGCAACCAGGTTTTTGATATGGAAATAGTTTCAATTATGCTGGATAATGAGATTAAACATATCGCAACTTTTAATCGAAAAGATTTTAGCACTATTAATGAAGTTCAGATACTCGATACCTGATTCGTTCATGCTTCATGAATCATTCAAGCGGATTGGCACGACTTCTCTAATTTCTATACCAAAATATTCTCTGTAACTGTTTGCCCATCCAACATTCTTATAATCCGATGACTGAATCTTGCATCGTGTTCACTATGCGTAACCATAATGATGGTAGTGCCCTGCTCGTTTAATTCTGTAAGCATTTGCATTACTTCATTACCGTTAGATGAATCGAGGTTTCCGGTAGGTTCATCTGCCAGAATTAATTTGGGATTATTTACTACGGCTCTTGCTACGGCCACACGCTGTTGCTGTCCACCACTTAGCTGCTGTGGGTAGTGATTTCGCCTGTGCATGATCTGCACTTTGTCTAATACGGATTCTACACGTTTTTTTCTTTCATCGCTTTTTACCCCGAGATAGATCAAAGGCAATTCTACATTTTCAAAAACGGTTAATTCATCAATCAGGTTAAAACTCTGAAAAACGAATCCGATATTTTTCTTTCGCAGATCCGCTCTTTTTCTTTCATTGAAATGAGCTACTTCAATTCCGTTGAACATAAAGCTTCCGCTGTCCGGATCATCTAATAATCCAAGAATATTAAGCAGTGTAGATTTACCACAGCCCGATGGCCCCATTACGGCAACAAATTCTCCGTCATCCACGGCAAAAGAAAGTTTGTTGAGTGCAACAGTTTCTACTTCTTCTGTGCGATAGATTTTTTCCAGGTCTTTAATTTTTATCATTTGGTTTTGTTTTTTGTTTGAAGGGTTTTTTTATATGAATTTATAATTTATAAGTTTTAAATTTCCATGATAAAAGGGTAGCAAGGAATTCCTCCAATGCAAGGGGAATTTATTTTCTGCATAACATTTATTTTGTTGAGCCTGACTACTTCGCATTTTTTTCTGCTATTATAGTTTTCACTTTTTATATAAAAGCTAAAGAATAATAAACAAATAATGAGTCCGGTCTTGTAAATAATATTCTTTTTCATAAACAGAATTTTAATTTTTCATATAATTAAAAGAACAGCATACAAAGCATTGTTTTAATTCCCTTTAAAAATCAACTCCTGCATATCTCCATAATTTTCATAGCTGCTGGTTACCACTTTATCGCCTGGTTTTAATCCATCCAGTATTTCATAATAATCGGGATTTTGACGACCAAGTTGTATGTTAACTTTATAAGCCTTTTTTCCATCAGCGCTAACTTTAAATATCCAATTGCCACCGGTTTGTTGGTAAAATCCACCTTTCGGCAAAAGTAAAGCCTGCGTTTGATCACTTAAAGCAAGCCTTATTTGTAAAGTTTGCCCACGACGAATCCCTTTAGGTTCTTTACCCACAAATTCCATGTCCACCTGGAATCTTCCATTAGTAACCTGTGTGTAAACTTTTTTGATTATCAATTTATAAGTGGTATCTGCAAAATCAAATTCTCCTGTAAGCCCGGTATATATCCTGGAAAGATAATGTTCATCAATATCCACGCGCACTTTGAAACCGCTTAATACATCTATTTCCCCCAATTGATCACCTGGAGTTTTTGTTTGGCCTACTTCTGCATCGAAAGAAGTTAGTTGACCGTCAATAGGAGCGCGCACTATCAGGTCGCCTACTTTTTCCTGCATCACCTTCAAAGCATTCTGAGATCCCTCAAGCGATTGTTTCGCCTGTTTCAATTGCTGTTCTGTTGAAATAGTGTCCTGTTGTAAAATTTGTTCACTAAGTTTTTTCTTTTGTGTATAATAATCATAGTTATTTAATGCTTGTTGGTATTCCTGTGAACCTATCGCTTTTTTCTCATATAAATATTTATCTAAGTCATAAACCCGTTTTGCTTCTTTTAATTCACTTTCCACGTCGGTCATCTGGTTCAGTTTACTGACCGTATTCTGCTCGGCTGCATTTTTGGAAATCTGCATTTGTGTAAGCAGGTTATATACGCTGGTTTTTTGGTTTACCAGGGAAAGTTGAAGGTCTGTATTTGATAACTTTAAAATGGGTTGCCCCTTTTTCATCATAGCGCCATCATCTACATATTTTTCTTCGACACGTCCACCTTCTACAGCATCTAAATAAATAGTAGTAATGGGAAGCACTACGCCATTCACAGGAATTATTTCCTGAAAAGGGCCTTTTGTAATAGTGCTAATTGTAATTCGGTCAGTATCTACATTCAGTTTGCTCTTACCTGATGTAAAATAATAGCTCGCAATTATTAAGGCAATTATCGCTGCTATTCCTGCAATTGTCAGGATCCTTTTGGTTGACCATTTCTTTTTTTCGATTACTCTGTCCATAATTTTTTATTAGTTAATCCACGAATTCATTATGCAATAATAATACAAAGCCGTGCCATTATTTACTAAGCTGATTTTCAACTTATTAAAAAAGATAAATTTCTAAAAGTGTTCGTTTTTGATACAGTTGCCGTCCATTTTTGATACACCTGTTTTACATTTAATAGAACATAATTTTATTATATTATTCTCTTTATCAACCGGTTTTTTTTGCGACGTTGAATTTCCCAAAATTCGGCAGCGGTAAAATTCCTTTTTCTTTCTTTTACAAAATCTTTGCAAATGGTTTCTTTCACTTCCACTTCTGTTGTAAGAAATTTGATTTCATTAGTTGTCAGATTATCTAACAAATTGTTTGATTGAAGTTTCATAATTTTTAGATTTAAATAGTTGATCAAATATGGTTCAGTTAAAAAGCAAATTTTTTTGTGAAAAGATTTTTCTTGCGGCGTTGAATATCCCATAGTTCGGCGGCAGTAAAATTTCTTTTCCTTTCTCTTAAAAAGCTTTTGCAAACGATTTCTTTCACTTCTGTTGTAAGAAATTTAATTTCATTTGTTGTCAGATTTTCTAACAAATTGTTTGATTGAAGTTTCATGATTTTTAATTTTTAATGGTTTGTAATTAATTTTTTAATACGGTTCTCAATTCTTTTTTGTTACAAATTTTTGAAAACCATTTTTGTTTTTCTGTTCATTTGATAGTACAAATGCGTGCCAAAACATAACTGATTGTTTCTCAATGAAAAATAAAATGATTTTAAAAAGCAGTGTCCGCTTATGATACAGTCTATATCCGGTTTTGGAACAGTATCTTAGGTATCACAAAATTATTGTGAATATTTAAAGGATTTATTTTTAAAATAGCTAATCTTGCAAATTAATGATTAGAAGAAGGGATAATTAGCCAATTAGCCAAGGTGAAAATTTAAAAGTGAAAAATGGTATTGTTTGGCGATTTATTGAAATAGGAAAATATAAATGACAGTAATGGTTAGACGAAAAGGCTATATTTTAGAAGAAAACTAAATGGTTTTATTAATAAAGAATAAATGATGCTGATGATTATTTGAAGACGATTTCTATTTTGGTAAAAAGGGTTTATTTTATTTTGAAAATGATGTAATTCGTGACTAAATGAATGTAAAAAACGCAACCATATTAATTATTGATGACGATACGGATATTTTAACTGCCGTAAAACTTCTATTAAAAACTGAAGTAAGAGAAGTAATTACTGAAAAAAATCCGGAGAATATACGATCGCTTCTATCAAAGCATAATTTTGATTTGATATTGCTTGACATGAATTTCAACAGTTCTATCAATACCGGAAATGAAGGAATATTCTGGTTAAAGAAAATTAGGGAGTTTGGTTCTAATGCTGATGTAATAATGATTACAGCTTATGGGGATATAGACCTGGCAGTTCGTTCACTTAAAGAAAGTGCTACCGATTTTATGGTGAAACCCTGGCACAATGAAAAGTTGCTGGAAACTGTAAAAAACACGTTGAGAGGAAAAGGCAAAGCTCCGGAAATTCACGTGGAAGGAGAATCTTCAGTTATAGGAAAAGAATTACTTGGTAATTCGGAAGCGATGAAAAATATTTTTTTTAAAATAGAAAAAATCGCTCCCACTGATGCAAACATTCTTATTCTTGGTGAAAACGGAACCGGCAAAGACCTTATTGCAAAAGCCATTCATCAAAATTCTTTTCGTTCCCAAAAGCCCTTTGTAAAAGTGGATGTAGGTGCCTTGACAGAATCTCTTTTTGAGAGTGAATTATTTGGCCATAGAAAAGGTTCTTTTACCGGGGCGGCAGAAGACAGAGAAGGTCGCTTTGAAACTGCAAATGGTGGTACTTTATTTTTAGATGAAATTGGTAATATCTCTTTACAACAGCAATCAAAATTATTAAGTGTATTACAAAACCGGCAGGTAACCCGGTTAGGAAGTAATGTGCCAATCAATATTGACATACGGCTGATATGCGCTACCAACTTGCCTCTTACTGAATTGGCAAATGAGAATCGTTTTAGGAAAGATTTAATTTATCGTATTAATACAGTTGAAATAATGGTACCACCATTGAGAAAAAGAGAGGAAGATATTTTGTTATTAGCCAATCATTTCATTAAAATTTATTCAAAAAAATATCTGAAACCTAATCTTGAATTTGATGCATTAGCTATTGAAAAACTGCAACAATATTTATTTCCCGGCAATGTTCGCGAACTTCAATATACGATGGAAAGAGCCGTCATCATGTCGGAAGGCGAGCTGCTTTCTTCAAACGATCTAATTTTTTCTCCAATTGAATCCATTGCATCAGAAGAAAATGAGCCTAAAGATCTTAATTTAAGTTCTGTAGAAAAAAGTACCATTTTGCGTGTAATAGAAAAACATCATGGCAATATTAGCCGTGCGGCAAAGGAACTTGGACTTACAAGAACTGCATTGTACAGGAGATTGAGTAAGTATGATATATAGAGGTATCAGCAATGAGCAATTAATTCAAAGTATATTCGAAAATATTTTTAAAATATTTCTTCTAATCTTAATTGAAAATAAAATATAAAAACTATTTCGACCTTATCACTTTATTTATAAATTAATTTAATTACAAAGAAATGAAAATAGCATATAACAATTAATATACTCATTATATCTTCACAACTTTGCATCGTTTATAAGGTTGTTGAATATTTAGACCCTTTTTGTACTAAGGTTTTGAATTGTGGTTTATTGAATCCTATTTAATTTTTTTTACAATAAAACACCGTAATTTTATATATTGATGAGCGTAAAAGATTAGGCAATGAAAAAGAGTTTAATGTATGGATTGATAAGCCCGATCGATGATGGAAGGATTTATTCTTTTGAAATTTCCGGACGATTCGGATGGATTTCAAGATATTTAAAAGAAACAGATGTAAATGAGATTACTATTAAATTTTGGCAAGAGATTTATGACGAAAAAGGAAATTTAAAAGAGATACATGAAAAATATCCCATAGACAAAGGGCATAAAAAATTAAAATAATAATGATTACAAAGTAAATAATATCAGAAAAGGTTTTATCATATCTGCAACATGCCCTAACTTTAAAGGAGATTGTAGATTGGGCTGAGGAAGCATTGATGCGTAACGATTTTGAGGTTGATAACAAATCTTCGGTCAGAAATATTCTGGCACGTATCGGAAGCGCTGATGTAAAGGCCTTTGGACTTACCTGGGAAGATTGCGAAAAGATAATGAATCAATTGGGTTTCCGTTTACAGGTTTTTGCAAAAGCTGATTAGAAGGGTATTGTTATTAGTTATTTTCCCCATTTCTACAATATGTTAAAGCGATTAGAATTTAGAATATTCATCAGGTTATTTTTGTTTTCCATCACTATGATGGCTGTATGTTATTTATTTATAAAAGGGCCTTCCATTTATCTGGTATTATTGGTCCCTGTAATCATTTACCAATTGGCTGAATTGTACCGTTTTCAATATAAAGCGCACAAAGAACTTAATCAATTTGTAGAATCAGTACACTACCGGGACTTTTCAAGATACTTCGATGTAAAGCATGCCCCTGTTGAGTTGCAGCCTTTGCGAAGGGGGTTTAATCAAATCACCGACACTTTCAAAGATATTAGTAAAGAAAAAGAAACTACGCACCAGTATTTGCAAAAAATATTAGAATTGGTAGATACCGGTATTTTGTCTTATGGTTACGATAGTGGCGAAGTGATATGGATGAATGAATCACTTAAGAGGTTATTACAATTACCTTATTTAAAAACAATTTCTTCGTTGAGTAAAAGAGATGAAGGATTGTACCATGAAGTAATTTCATTAAAACCCACAGAAAGTAAGATTGCTACAGTTCATTTGGAAAATAGTTCGTTCAAAATATTGCTATCAGCAACAGCTTTTCAAACCGGAGAGAAAAAATTTATGCTCATTGCGTTTCAAAATATAAATGAGGCCCTTGACGAAACTGAATCAAAAGCATGGCAAAAATTATTGAGTGTGATGACGCATGAGATTATGAATTCTGTAGCACCTATATCTTCGCTGGCAGATACTTTGAAGAACAGGTTGGCAAAATCAATTTCTCAAATGGAAGGCAATAATGGTGCTTTACACGATCTTGAATTAGGAATTGATACTATTAAAAGAAGGAGCGAAGGATTATTAAAATTTGCGGAGACTTATCGCAATCTTAATAAAATTACTAAGCCGAACCTTAAGAAAATATATGTGCGTGATCTCTTTGAAAGCTTGTATCAGTTGATGGAGCCCACGCTTGAGTCCAGAAATATTGAGATGGAAATAGTTTTGAAAGAAACTGGATTAACGGTAGATGCCGACCCCAGTCTCATTGAACAAGTGCTTATAAACCTGGTGGTAAATGCTAAAGAAGCTTTGAAAGATAAAGCCGATGCAAGGATTATTTTATCTGCTTCATTATCCGACAAACAAAAAGTGATCATTAAAGTTTCGGATAACGGTTCCGGCATACCCGAAGATGTTTTGGAAAATATTTTCATTCCATTTTTTAGTACTAAAAAAACAGGAAGCGGTATTGGTTTAAGTTTATGTAAACAAATAATGATGCTGCATAAGGGTAATATTCAAGTACATTCTTTGCCAGGCGAGGGAACTGCTTTTACATTGCAGTTTTGATTCTATGCAGAAGAAATTGAACTGGTTTTATTATACTTGTAACAAGTATAAAATCCTTTATCGCACAGTTGTTGCTAAAAGCGTTTTATTTTTAAAAACATTTATGTAATCCATTAGTTTTTTATTTAGATAATAGAATGTGTTGAAGTTTCATTACCTGAAAGCAAATGAATTTAATTTTTTTGACTTTATCTTCGCAAAAAATTTCTAAGATGAATTTACACGAATACCAGGCAAAAGAATTATTGAAAAGATATAATGTTCCTGTCCAGGAAGGGATTGCATGTAGCACCATTTCTGAAGCCGAAGATGCTTATCGGTTTATTAATAGTCAGTATGGAAGCAAGTTTGCTGTGATAAAAGCACAAATACATGCCGGAGGAAGAGGTAAAGGGAAAATACGTGGTACAGAACAAAAAGGAGTTGCCGTTGCAAAAAGTTTAGATGACGTAAAAACCATTGCTCAAAATATTTTGGGTGGCACATTAGTTACGGTGCAAACCGGTGAAGCTGGTAAATTAGTAAGCAAAATATTGGTAGCACAGGATGTGTATTATGATGGAACTGAACCTGTAAAAGAATTTTATTTATCCATTTTAATGGACAGGGCAAAAGGGAAAAATGTAATCATGTACAGCACAGAAGGTGGTGTTAATATTGAAGATGTGGCGCATGATACTCCTGATAAAATATTTAAGGAGTGGGTACATCCCGGCGGTGGATTATTACCATTTCAGGCAAGGAAAATTGCATTCAATCTTGGTTTGAGTGGAACTTCTTTTAAGAATTGTGTAAAATTTGTAACGAGCTTATACAATGCCTATGTAGGTCTTGATTGTGGTATGCTTGAGATAAATCCAATGTTTAAAACAAGCGATGGAAAAATAATAGCAGTGGATTGCAAAATGAATATTGATGATAACGCTTTGATGCGCCATCCTGATATTGCTGCAATGCGTGATGCGAGTGAAGAAGATCCCACTGAAGTGGAAGCCGCAAAATTTAATTTGAATTTTGTGAAATTGGATGGGAATGTAGGCTGCATGGTAAATGGCGCCGGTCTCGCTATGGCCACGATGGATATGATCAAATTGAGTGGGGGAGAGCCTGCCAACTTTTTGGATGTAGGCGGCACTGCTAATGCGCAAACTGTGGAAGCAGGATTTAGAATTATCTTAAAAGATCCGAAAGTAAAAGCCATCCTCATTAATATTTTTGGTGGTATTGTTCGTTGCGATCGTGTAGCACAGGGCGTTATAGACGCTTATCAATCCATTGGAGATATCAAAATTCCCATTATAGTACGTCTCCAGGGAACCAATGCAGAAGTTGCAAAAGACCTGATAGATAAAAGCGGATTAAAAGTGGAATCAGCGATTTTACTAAGCGAGGCTGCGGATTTGGTGAATAAGGCGGTCGCATGATTTTATTTAATTCTTTCTTTTTGGCAAATAAAACCTCTTTCGCATTTTGTAATATAATTGGTTTTTTTTATCTAAATTTTAGTTATTGAAAATTGCAAACAAATTATCTTTGCAATTCTTAATTATTTAAAGTGGAAACATTGACTCAAATATTTGATTATACAAAATGGAACAAGGATTTACCGGAATTGAGCAAGCAATATCAGAATGCCAGTCCCTATCCTCATATTGTTCTTGAAAACTTTTTGAATCCGGAGACATTGGATGAATGTATTGAAGAGTTCAATAAATTGAATGAAGCTGACGGCTGGATAAATTATGCTCATTACAACGAAAAAAAGAAAGGACTTAATAAATTGGATGTTTTGCCTGAAACCATCAAAGGCACAATAAATGAATTAAATTCTCCAGAATTTTTAAAGTTTCTTAATACGCTTACAGGTATAAAAAATCTTCAGAAAGATGATTACCTAGAGGGTGGTGGCATACATCAATCTACAAAAGGAGGCTATCTTAATATTCATGCAGATTTTACAGTGCATCCTCACCATCGCAACTGGCAAAGAAGAGTAAACGTGCTCATATATCTTAACAAAGATTGGAAGGAGGAATGGGGAGGCAAATTAGAATTATGGGATACTAAGATGAAAGCCTGCGAAGCAAAAATATCACCTGTATTTAACCGTTGTGTTATTTTTAATACCGATGCAGATTCTTATCATGGGCATCCCGAGCCAATGACTTGTCCAGAGGGTGTTTACAGGCGTTCCATTGCTTTGTATTATTATTCTATTGAAGATAAACCTTTTCGTCGTGCAACTTTTTACCAGGCGCGCCCTGGAGAAGAAAACAAAAAATTAAGGGTTAAAATAGATAATGCTATGGTAGCAGTTTATACTGAAATCAAAGGGAAACTGGGCGCCAATGATAAAATCATCAGCAAAATTTTAAGATTTTTTTCAGGGAAGAAGAAATAGTTCTTAGTTCTTAGTTCTTAGTTTGTAGTGCCTTTTGTCTATGAACTTTGAACTAATTCTTCACATCTCTCTTCAAAAAAATAAATCCATTCTTTCTGTATAATTCTTTTAATTCTGTGTATTTTTTATACTTTTCAAACCTGCCAACCTTTGATACAAAATAGGCAGGCTTATCAATATCTCCTGTGAGAAGCCATTGCTCATTATATGAATTTGGATTGGTAGGTTTTGGCTTTTGAAAATAATATAATTGCGCATAGCTAAAATATCCTAAGGTATTTACATAACAATCTTCTCCACGTCTTTGTATATAAAAATCAATCGCGGCGCCCTGGGTATATTTTTCTACTTTTGGAACGATCATAGCCGATGCTAAAAAAATAACTATCGCTGTACCTCCAAAAAGAACCCATGCTGCTTTCTTAAAATTATTTTTCCTGAGTTGGATAATCCCAATTATGATTGAAACAATCATCAATAAGCCGGCGATGCCTTCAAACCCACTCCAATGTACATCAGACTTCATCATTGCATTTGTAAAAGGATCCTTTACATAAGGAGCAAATTTTTTCAGATTCATCGCGAGATATGGCAACGCTAATAAAAAAAGAGAAATAATACCACCTAAAATCGCAATAAAAACACCTACATATTTCTTGTAGGATAATTGTTTTATGTCCCATTTATAAATAGTATAAGCTGCGAGGAAACTTACGGAATACCAGGCCAATGAAGAATAATGGATGATCCGCGATTGGGTTATAGTAAATAATACAGTTACCACCCAAAATAAGATTTGCATCCATTTTTTAAAATCCTTATCAAACTTTCCGCTGTAGCCTGATTTAAAAAAAGAAGGAATGGCAAGTAATGAAGCGGGAAAACAACCAACCAGCAACACGATATAATGATAGCCGGGAAATCCCTTCTGTCCTGCATCGTGAGTGGTAAACAGGCGATATTGGTATTTTAAAAATGATGTGATAAACCATGGACCGTTTTTCGCAGTTTCATAACCGTACCATGTTGCAGTAACTATGGAAGCAACAACCAAAAATAAAAGAGCGTGCCACCAGTTAAAATAAATACGAAACCGGTTATAAATTAAATAAACACCCAGACATAATAAATATACCAGCAGAGATTCCTCGCCTTTGGTTAGTATAGCAAGGCCCATAAAAATTCCTGACCATATTACATATGTGACGGAATTCTTTTTCAGACCCTCTTTATCAAATTTATTTCTTGCCCAATGATATAAAATGAAATTGTACAATGATAAAAATGTGAAGAGATTAAACCAGGGATCAATAATTCCGGATTTAAAATACATATTTGGAAAAAGCGAGCCACCAAAAGCTAACGCCCAAAGTATTCCGAATTTTTTATCATAAATTTTATTGCCACATAAAAAAACAACAATCAATGTTACTATTCCACAAATCGCATTGGGAAAACGGGCAGCAAAATCTGTTATACCAAAAATCTTCATTGCCCCCACCTGCATCCAAAAAAACATAGGTGGTTTTTCCCAGAAAGGTTTAAAGTTAATATAAACTCTGCTATAATCATGCGTCACCATCATTTCGCGCGCGCACTCAGCAAAGTTCACTTCATCCCAATCGAATAAATGTACCCGACCCAGGAAAGGAATAAAAAAAAGTGCCGCAAGGGCAGCGATGATAATGATTATTTGCTTTTTGCTTAATTGCATTTGCTGAAGGGTGATTTTATATTACGATGTAAGGTATATCTGTTTTCCTCCCAGGTTATTTATTTTCAATTTTCAATTTTTGATTTTCAATTACCAAAGGCTCATACATCTTTTTCTTCATTAAACCCCATTTGCACAGACGATGCACTACAGAAACCCTTAAAACGCCAAGGCCATAAGTAATACTACGGCTCAGATTAATGCTGGAAGCTTCTTCAAAATACCTTGTTGGACAGGTGATTTCAGCTATTTCATAACCCAAATAAATGATTTGCGAAAGCATTTCATTATCAAAAATAAAATCTTCCGAATCAATTTCGTAATTGATACGCTCCAAAACTTCGCGTGAAAATGCCCTATAACCCGTATGATATTCAGCCACTTTTTGATTGAGCATTACATTTTGAAAAAAGGTTAATACGCGGTTGGCGACGTATTTATATAATGGCATCCCCCCGACTAATGCGCCTTTTCCTAATGTTCGTGATCCAAGTACTACCTGGTAAACATTGTTAGCGATTAGTATCGCCATTGAAGGAATCAACTTAGGTGTGTATTGATAATCGGGATGCAGCATAATGACAATATCGCCGCCAATTTCAAGAGCTTTTTTATAACATGTTTTTTGGTTGCCCCCATAACCCCGGTTTTCATCGTGCCTGATAATGTGCGATATGCCCAGTTTGTGTGCAATTTCAAATGTTTTATCGCTGCTATTATCATCAACCAATATCACATCATCTACAATATCAAACGGAATTTCATCGTATGTTCTTTTAAGTGTAAGCGCTGCATTATATGCGGGAAGAACTACTACAATTTTTTTATTGTTATACATTGATCTGAAATGAAAATTTGACATTTAGGATGATTTTCATCCTTCCAGGAAATACCCGATATTTTTTGCAAAGTAAATGAATGCTGCTTGTAACGAAAAATGAAGATTTAAACTTATGGATTTTAACGTGGCTGGTGTTGATTAATGCTTCTGTTAATTCTTGTGGCTTTTGAAAATAAAATTTCATTATCCATTAGTGAACTATTTCGTTTGTTTAAGAATCCAATTTTTTATAATTAATAATGCTGTTGGTGAAAAGGTTTGTTCTATTGTGGCATATTCATTTGGTAGTCCTGTTTTACATTCCTGGAACAAATGATTTAGGCCCGGCAATATTTCTGTTGTAACTTTTTTATTTCCGCCATCGGCTAATGCCTGTTTTATGGCACTTATGTTTTGTTCGGGAGGGACTTGTAAATCTTTGGAACCATTGAGGGCTAAGACAGGGCATTTTACTTCTTTCAAATAGGTTGCAGGATCTGTTTTTAAAAAATATACATACCAAGGACTTGCCAATATTTTCAATTCCTGATTGACAACTTGTTCTTTTTGATCTTGGTTAAGAGAATCTGGTAACTCGGATTGGATATAATTGGATAATTCTTTCTTCATTTCTTCTTCGATATTTACTTTGGTAATAATATCATACAAGTTTTTATTTTCTGTTATCAGTTTTTTCAAATCTTTATCAGTCATTCCAGAAGACTTCCCAATAGCTTGCTCTTGCAACAATAATAACTGTTCACCATTTAAACCAGGGCCGGCTAACAAAATAATAAATGCTACTGATTTATTTTCAGATGCTACCATAGGTGCAATAATTCCACCTTCACTATGCCCAATCAACCCGATTTCCTTTTTATTGATCTCTTTTCTCGTTTTTAAATATTCAACCGCAGATTCTGCATCAGAAGCAAAATCGGCTGTGGTTGCTATTTGGTAATTCCCTGTTGATTTACCGATTCCTCTTTTATCATATCTCAAAACAGCAATTCCGTTTCTGGTTAAATAATCTGATAGAACAAGAAATGGTTTATGACCAAATACTTCTTCATTTCTGTCTTGGGGTCCGCTTCCAGCTATTAAAACAACAACAGTAAAAACGCCTTCTTTATTAGGAAGCGTGAGCGTTCCTGCTAAAGAAATATTGTCTTTTTTATTTTCGAATGTAACATCTTCACTTAAGTAGGGAAAAGGTTTTTTTGGTTCCTGTGGGCGCAACATTACTATTTGTCTGGCTGTATCGCGTTTGAGATTTAGCGGAAATGACATTCCACTTTGCTTAAAAATTCCGTTAATAGTATCATCTTGTAATTCTCCATCATAAACAATTATCCCTGAAATACTGAAGTGTAATTTTAGATTATCAAAAGTGATGGTGGAAACAGGAATTCCAAATCTACTCTGATCAGGGCTGTCCATAGTGGCTGTCAGGCCTTTCCCGGATTGCTTTATATGGATTACCATTTTTAATTGTTCAGTCGGTATTTTCAATTCACCATTCCATGTCCCTGTAATATCCTGTGCATTTATTCCAAAAGAAAAAATCAGGATAAGGGAAAATAAAAAAAGATGTTTCATTGTTAAGTGATTTTAGAAAGAAAAATTAATGATAAATATGAAAATGTAAGTTCAATTGGTAAAGAATAATTTTAGATATAATTTCAGCTATTATTAACCCAACAACGAATGTCCAAGCAGCTTTTCCCTTTTTAATGTTACAGGAAATTACATAACTTAAGTTTCGCACATAAATTAGGTTAAAATTATTTTTGCTTCCGGAGATAAAAGCTCCAGGATTCCGGCCATCCCGTTTTGATTGATAACTTTGGTAATAGCCATATCGATATCCTCAATGATTATACCCAAGGTA
>DATKQQ010000014.1:0-2412 GCA_035532615.1 Hanamia sp. | reverse complement strand
AGGTCGTTGTATTTTTTATTGACAAGAATGATAGTGAGATTGCAACGGACGATTATATGCCTGTCCAGTTTTTTTATTTCTTCAACAAACCATCGAAAGTCAGGATTCATTTCTGGTGCGCCACCCGTAAGATCAACAGTTTGTATTGAAGGATTATTTTTCAATGTATCAATACATTGCTGCATCGTTTCTTTAGTCATGATTTCCGTACGGTCGGGGCCTGCATCTACATGACAATGCTTACAAACCTGGTTGCACATTTTCCCCACATTTATCTGAAGGATCTCTATGCTAGTTGGCTTCAGGGGGTACAAGCCGCTTTGTTGCAATTTGTTCCGAAAGGGTGTCAACGAAGCGTTACCGGTCAGTCCATGTTCCAATACTTCTATTTGTTCCCTTGCATCTGAGAACTTATTGTGTTGACCATGTAATGAGATTTTTCTTTCTTTTTCAATTATCACTTTTATATCTTCTACCATAATATCTTTATTTCGAGTCAGGTAAGTTGCCCCAGTAAACCAACAAAAAACCGGAATTCTTATTCAACCAATTTAAAACTAAAAACTATGAACAAGGAACTATGAACTTGACTTTCTCACATCGCTATTTCCTTCACCTTATTCATCATCTGTACGCCATGTACGAGAGAAGCGCCGCCACGAATGGCACAAGCCACATGCACCGCTTCCATCATCTGGCCTTCGCTCCAACCTTTTTCGTACGCATCGCTGCTGTAGGCATCTATACAATAAGGGCATTGCACTGCATGAGCAACCGCCAGCGCGATTAACGATTTTTCTCTTGCTGTCAATTCACTGTCTTTAAAAACTTCTCCATAATAATCAAAAAATTTATCGCCCAGTTTTTTTTGAAACTCACCTACATTTCCAAATTTTTTCAGGTCTTCTGAATTGTAATAGTGGTTACTCATTGTATTTTTTTGTGTTTATAAAATTTTAAGTGCCTATTGAATTTATGTGAGGGAACATTATTGTTTAAAGAATTTTACTGTTTTCATTTTACCTCTTTCATTAAAAACCTTTAGCCAATAATATCCTGTTGACAAATTATCCATCTTTAAATTAAAGCTGGTAGCTCCTTTAATTGCCTGAAGTTTTTTCTTCTGAAGAATGGAACCATTTTGGTTGATAATTGCAACCGAGAAAGTTTCATTTTGATCATCAGATATAGAAAAATTCAGAGAAAGATTTACCATTGTAGGGTAAACATCCAACAAGTCAAACTCCTTTTCCTTCAGGAATAGACGCCTTATAACAGAGTTATAAAATTTTCCATCAATATTACCTACATTGATCCTGTAAAAAATATTGCCCTGATTGATACTTGTACTGTCCTTGTATTCGAAAGGTTGTTGGCATCGCAATTTATCTGCAATGAACGAATCAATAGTCACAAAATCTTTTCCATCTGCGGATTTCTGAACCTGGAAATTGGCATACTGCAAATAACAAATAGTTTTCCAATTCAACCGCGCGACATTGTTGGAAACGCCTACATCAAAAGATTCAAGACGCACCGGGAAATAAATACTATCGCTTTGTGCTGATACAGCATTGGATAGTACAATTGAAATAAAAAATGCAAATATTCTTTTCATAGATCATTTTCGATGTTATAAAGCTAAAAACTTTATTATGAAACTGATTTTTGTTTGTTATTAAATGCGCTTTGTATTCTTTTTACAATGTTGGGCTTTTCTTTATTCATTTTATAAATAATCATACCAAGAATTCCACCAAAGGCAAGGTGAGCAAGCGTAACAGTAATTATAAACTGGTATCCATCTCTAAATCCAAATCCAAAAGCGCCAATACCTAAACTTCTTGTTACAGGGCTTATCATGAATCCGATGCCAAGTAAAAAGCCATAAACCATTCCCATCCATGTTTTCCCTCTGCCCAACAATAAACTAAATATAATTCCGAAAACAGCCCCATTCCAAAAGTGATATGCCCAGCCTGCAACATTGGACCAAAAAGAAGGGCCATCAGCAAACCTGTTAAGTAATAAAACACCCATTAATTTAGGCAAATCACCAGGCATCCAATCCATCCTGAAACCAATCTCTCTTATGATCTCCAGGCCAATAGTACCGATTAATCCAGCTAAAATGCCATTGTAAATTTGATGATTCAGATCTTTATATTTTAATAAAAAATTAATGAAAGTGATGATAAAAATAAGCGCTGCCGAAGGAATAAGATATTTTGTTGCCAGCGATGAAAGTGTTGCATTGCCTGCCAGAGCATACGGAAATAAATTAGGCGCAATACCTGCCAGTATCAAAACTATTATTACAATGATTAATTTCGTTTTCGCCTGTTTCATTGATATCTGTTTTTAAAAAATTCAAAAAAAGAGAAGCCGGATCACTATATGTTTCCCGGCTTC
>DATKQQ010000013.1:0-11387 GCA_035532615.1 Hanamia sp. | reverse complement strand
CAATTGCTCCGCAGTGGCATCTTCCATGAAACCAATGTTTAAAATCGTGCGGTGACAAATTCTGTTATCGCCATTGCGGTAGCTTTCTACCAGGCGGTAGTAACCACTGAGCTTTCCGGTTTCAGGATGTTTGCGTATGGTACTTTTGAAATACAAGATTCAAAGGTGGTAAACCCCCTTCAAATACGAACACCCCTTGTGTACTACAAATCAAAAACTCGACTTATACGTGCGATGGATTTTAGTTGCATGTACCCCCCACAGGTAAATTGAGAATAGGGTGATAATTTTTTTCATTTGGCTTTTTAACTCAAATTTTGCAGTAGAATCCATTTATCCTCATAATTTATTGATAATCAACTTCTTTTGACACAGAAATCCTACTGCAACGCAGTTGAATTTTAATACCCTAACTAAGTGGAATAAAATCGAACATAGAATGTTTTCATACGTAACTAAAAACTGGCGCGCCAAACCTTTGGAAAGCCTGGAAGTAATTGTAAATTTAATAGCAAATACAACAATTCAAAAGGGATTGACAGTAAGAGCCAAAGCAGATAGGAAGATGTATGAAAAAGGAATAAAGGTTGATGATAAAGATTTGGCAAAAATAAATTTGGTAATCAATAGTTTTAGAGGTGATTGGAATTATAAAATAATCCCATAAATGTATTAGTTATTTATTAACAAACCCTAAGTAATAGTGGCTCACCAAAACCACTGGATAAAAATAAGTTGTTTACCCGTTTTTATAAGACACCAATAAACAGTAATAATAACGGTTTGGGGCTTTCTATTATCAAACAAATTGCAATATCATCCGGGATCAACATAAGCTATAATTACGATGGCAACACTCATTCGTTTATTGTAACGTTTTAGAAAATCTGATTTTTTTCTGAAGTTATTATTACCATTTCATTAAGAAAACATTATCATTAGGTTAATTCCTTTTTCAGGGAAAATATTCATTGTTTGAGTGTATAAGTTTGCATCTCGATAGCAAACAAAATGATCAAATAAATGAGTGATAGTATAAAACCCGGAAAACCTAACAAGTTCAAAAAACTGGAATTCGTCTTCATTTCTTTTTCCCTTACGCTCATTTTTTTAACATTCATAGAAGCCTGTGCTTTTTCCCAGGTAATAAAAGGAAAAGTGACTGACTTACAAACAGGCGAACCTCTTGTTGATGCAACGATAACTTTAAAGAGTAATGCTAAAAAATATAATACCAACAGCGGGCTGGATGGTTCTTTTGTATTTAAAAACATTGAAGCTGGAAATTATACAGAGACCGTTCAATATGTAGGTTATGAGGATGAGCAGTTAAAAGCAGAAGCAAAAAAAGGCAATCTTTCCCATCAAAATATTCAATTAAAAGTGCACAGCCATAAATTGAATGCAGTTATTGTGAGTGCCAATATGAATAAAGGTTCGGACATCAGCGCACGCCGAGTGGAAAGAATATCTTCCAATTTATTGAACATTATATCTGCAAGAGCAATAGAGAACTCTCCTGATATTACGGTTGGTAACGTGCTGCAGCGTGCTGCGGGTGTTTCTCTTGTAAAGAACAGTTCGGGTGATGGAGAGAATGCTATTATCCGTGGAATGGCAGACCGGTATAATTATACAACCATAAATGGTATAAAAATACCTAGCCCTGATGACAAGACAAGGTCTATTCCCCTGGATATTTTTCCTGCCGATCTTTTACAAAGATTAGAAGTAATAAAATCACTAACGCCATCTATGGAAGGCGATGCAATTGGCGGTGTTACTAATATGGTGCTAAAGGAAGCGCCTGAACACCTGACATACACGCTCAATGGTTCATTTGGTTATAGTAACTTTTTTAGTAACCATACTTTTACCACTTTTGATCATAGCGGTGCCCCATGGAAGACTCCTTATGAAATTCACGGATCGGGTTATGCCCCGCAGCCTTCCGATTTTAATGTAAAATACCTGCAATATAAAACAGTCAAATACCCGGTTAACAGATTTATAAACGGGAGTATCGGAGACAGAATAACCAGAAACTTCGGCTTTCTTGCTGCCTTTAGTTATCAGCATATATATAGAGGAAGCTCTTCTTTATTTTATCCGCCAAGCGGGCAGCCACAACCAATACCTACAGCTAATACACCTGTATTTGGACCACTTGAATATCGCACCTATAACAATCTCCAAAACAGGTTAGGCACTCATCTGGTACTGAACTATGATTTTAATCAGCATAATAAGATAAGTTTTTACACTGCCTTTTTTCAATTAGACAGGATAGAGCATAGGAATCTTCAACAGGGATTGTCGCAATATTTACATTTATCAGGGCAGGATTATGTTTATGACAGATCTCTGTTTCAAAGACAGATTATCTGGAGCAATAGCTTGCAAGGTAAACATCAGATCACTGATAAATTATCTACGGATTGGTCACTTGTATATTCGGAGGCTCAAAGCAAGACTCCTATATGGATTGACCAACAATATTCGGATATCATAAGTTATGATAATAGCACGAACAAGGTTACTTCAGAGCAAAAAAATTTGCAGGATTTTCCATTCATTTTCACACATTCAAATGAAATTGACCGCTCCGGCTATCTGAATCTGCATTATCAACTGACAGATGCATTAAAACTTTCATTCGGGGGAATGTACCGGCACAAAACGCGTGACAATGTTTATGAATCGTATCAATTGTATACAGGCAATCAGCCGTTTACTACCATACAAGATGCCTCTTTTCCGAGGTTAACAAGAGTGGATACCACAGACGGCTTAACCTACACATCGATAGAAAATATCCTTGCCTATTATGGTGAATTAAAGTGGAAACAAAAAAAATGGGCAATACTCGGTGGTTTGCGTGTAGAGAATACCCATCATAGTTATGTTTCTGAACTTTCAATTTATTTACCGGGTAAAACAGGCATCTATAATTATACGGATTACCTGCCCAGCATCAATATTAAATACAAGCTTAACCCGAAAAATGACCTGAGGGCATCTTATTTCAGTGGTATCAGCAGGCCCAATTATTTTGAATATATTCCCGTCAACTTTTCCGGCGATTATTTCGATCAGAGAGGAAATCCCGCCATCAAGCATGTGCAGTCTAATAACTTAGATCTGCGATATGAACACTATTTTGGTGCAGAAGATTATTTTATGGCTGGCACTTTCTATAAGCATATTATTAATCCAATCGAATTGGCCTTCCAGACCCAAACTACAAGTCAATTTGTTTTGGAACCGGAAAATTTTGGTAATGCCACCAATTATGGAGCAGAACTGGTATTTACAAAGCATTTTAGAAATTTTGGTATAAGAGGAAACTATTCCTATACCAAATCAGCAATTACTACTTCAAAGCTCGTTTACACCAAAGACGATAATGGCAATTATATTATTTACAACTCAACTCAAACCCGTCCTTTACAGGGCCAATCTGATCATATAGCCAATGTCTCCCTTCTTTATAAAAGCATAAAAAAAGGCGTTGAGGCCGAAGTGAGCTGGGTATATACAGGCCAGCGTATTGAAATTGTGTCTCCTTTTAAAAACCTGGATTATTGGCAAAAAGCCACTTCACAGTTAGATTTTTCTCTCAATGTAAAAGCTTCCAAACGAATAACTCTTTTTGCCAAGGTAACCAATTTGACCAATAACCCCCTTATCCTTGAACTACATACCACAGCTAATGGATATTATTTCAATAATATCAATTATCCTGACCAGGTCAGCAAAAACAATATCATTGTGAGGCACGATAACTTCAACCAGACTTTCTTTGTCGGGTTCAGATTTAAATAAAAATTTTATTATAAAAAACGAAAATCAAAAAAAATGAAACACTCAAAAAAAAGAAGTTTAAAAATTGTTCTAACGAGCTTCGGTCTTTTACTTTTGGCAAGCATAATTATGTTTTCCTGCAAAAAAACGAGCAGTGTCGTGCAGGCCCCTTATGTGCCTGGCGGTGTAACAGTTCAGCCGGGAAATATCAATGGGCCCATTAAAGGAACTATGGAATCCAACCAGACTTACAATGTAACAGGAGATGTGATCATCAATGCAGGAGATTCATTGATTATCCAGCCTGGAGCAAAAGTGATTTTCCAGGGAGCTTATAATTTCTTTATCAAAGGAAACCTGTTTTCTTTGGGAAGTTCTTCCTCTCCGGTAATTTTCACCTTTAACAATCAGCAAAAAATAGACAACCCTTCAGAACCTGTTGCTTCAGATCCAGCCTTCGTTGGCTTATGGGGTGGCCTGTGGGCAGATACTTCATGTTCTAACCTGGTAATAAAATGGACCCATATTGATTTTGCAGGCGCACCCATTTCTGCAGCACAACCTCCTATCGCCGGCGCTTCCACAGGCGATTCTTATAATATTTTCTTCCAAAACCCAAATGGCAATTTCATTTTAGAAGATTCCTGGTTATATGGAGGAACAGATGATGCCATTCGTTTGAAATCGGGTCATTTTTCAGTAATGAGAAACACGTTTGAGAAAGGCGGTGGAACTGGTGGAGACCAATTTAATGTTAAAGGAGGAGGTGTTGGCGACTGTGCTTATAACCTGTTTATAGGTTGCGCAACCAATGGCCCTAAAGCATCCGATAAAGGCCAACCCGGAAGCCAGCAAACCAATTGTAATTTTTACAACAACACTGTTGTTAATTCCGGATACAGGATGGTTGAATTAGGCCGTGGTGGTTCTATCAACTATGAAGAGGGTGCAAAAGGAATGGCTTACAACAACCTGATCGTAAATTGTCGCTTTGGATTACGTATCGTGGGAGCTACTCAATCTTACCTGGGAAATTCATTAGTGGTTGCTGATACGGCTCACATGAAATATGGCTATACCTTTAATTATAGTGATTCAGTAGCAGGTGTTAACCAGTTCTATCCGGTTACACCTGATACTTCAGCTGTTGGTGCAGGCGGTGTGCCTGTTTCAGGTTTGTGGACAAGGCCGCAAACGTCTGATATACCAAATATCGTAGCAATGATGCCTTCAGGATATTATCCAGGCGCTCCTTACAATAGTTCTGCAATAGATGCACTCGCAGGGCAGAACAATCCGATGTTTGTGAACTTCCCATTACCGGAAGCCGCAACACCAGGATCAATTGCATATGCTTCAGGGTTTGATTTTCATTTGCAAAGCGGATCACCTGCAATTGGTAAAGGCTATACAGGTTTTCAACCTATTGCCTCTGTTCCACAAGGCGGCCAATACGGAGCGAATATTACACCTCCCGGTGCCGATATTGGAGCTTACCAAAGCAATGGCACAGGTAATCAACACTAGGACGGGTTTTTAAATATCAATAATTTTAAAGACCCTTTCCTTAGGCAAGGGTCTTTATTTAAAATAAGGTCAATGAAAAAAGGAATCCTTCTCTTACTGTCCTGTTTTTGCTGCATAATCAGTTTTGCTCAAAAACCGACAAAAAATCACTTATTACAAATTGTTTTTACTTCAGATGCCCATTACGGGATTAACAGAAAGGAATTTCGGGGTGATAGTAACGTTGCGGCTCACATAGTAAACCACGCTATGATAGAAAAGATTAATCATTTACCCAATACCCTTTTTCCTCATGATAAAGGTGTGGATGCCGGAAAGCCAATCAGGGCAATTGATTACGTTATCGAAGGCGGCGATATTGCCAACAGGATGGAGATTCCTGACCAAAGCGATGCCACATCGTGGAGGCAATTTTGTTCAGATTATATGAATGGGATAACGCTTACCAATAATTTCGGAAAAAGAACGGAGCTACTTATAATTCCCGGCAATCATGATATAACCAACGCTATCGGTTTTTACAAGCCAATGAAGCCGAAGGTTGATCCAACTTCAATGGTGGCAATCTATAACCTCATGATGAAGCCTGCAAAAATGCTAACTACCAATAATTATGATTATTCGAAAGATAAAATCAATTACTCAAAAGACATAGGTGGCATCCATTTTATGTTTATCACATTATGGCCCGATTCTTCAGAAAGAATCTGGATGGAAAAAGATCTTAAATCAGTTTCCGCTAAAACTCCGGTAATTCTCTTTACACATGACCAGCCGGAATGTGAAGCGAAGCATTTTACCAATCCGGATAAAGCCGGGGGCATAAATTCAAGTGACAGGTTTGAAGATCTGGTAGATGAAGTATATAAAGATGGAACGACTGCAGTCGCAGGTAAAACGGACATAGAACAACGTGGTTGGGTAAGGTTCTTAAAAAGTCACCCTAATATAAAAGCTTATTTCCACGGCAACGAAAACTTCAATGAATATTATGTGTACAAAGGGCCGGATAATGATGTGGCGCTTAATACCTTCAGGGTTGATTCTCCCATGAAAGGAGATTACTCAAGAGCCGATGAAACCAAACTTTCATTCCAGCTAATTACGATTGATACAAATACCATGGCTATGACCGTTAGGGAATGTTTATGGAATACTGATCCTCAAAATCAGCAGAAAAATATTCATTGGGGTGCAACCAAGACTTTGAGATTAAAGTAAACTAAAATTGGCTATCACCAGTAAGGTATATACTTTAAAATTTACATACATGAAATCGTCCCCTACTTTTCTTTTTATATTTTTGGCCTGCCTGCTTTTTTCCTGTTCAAAAAAAGTGTCGGACACTAATAATATTGATACTTTACCTAAAGCGGGCACATTTCAGAAAACAGATACACTAAGGGTAATAGCCTATAACGTGCTTAATTATGGAGACCTTTGTCAGGGAAGTACAACTTCACTAGATAGCTATTTCAGGACTATCATTCAAAACACTCAACCCGATTTAATGAGCTGTGAAAAAATGACTGCATTTTCTTATTTGCCTGGTTCCCCGGGAAATCTTGCAGATGAAATTTTAACGAATGTGCTCAATTTTGTAAGCCCCGATAAATACAATTATGCTTCTCCTACAAATGCGTCAGAATCGGGCACCCTTTCTGTGTTGTTTTATAACAAAAAGAAATTAACTTATGAAAGTACAGATGACCTTCTTTCCCTGGTTACCGATTTTGACCTTTATAAATTTTATTATAACGATATTAATTTATCCATAACTAAAGATACTACTTTTTTATATGCCGTAATATGCCATACAAAATCTGGTTCTGCCAGCTTGGAACGGGATTTTCAGGATTCAACAGTGATGGCTACACTCAGGTCAAAATTTGGATATTTCCCGAATTTGATCGTCATGGGCGATTTCAATACCAGGGGTTCTTTTGAACATGGTTATCAATCTCTCATTAGTTCTAAAGATAGCACTACGGCAATAAGCGATCCACCTTATTATCCCGATGAGACGGTTAGGTATCCCGGCAATTGGAGTGTTTCACCCTTTTATGTGGCACGCTTTTTAACCACTTCTACCCGATCACTTCCTTACGACCCCAATTCATGTGGGTCAAGTGCCGGAGGTAAGGGTTGGTATGATCATATTTTTATTTCAAATTGGTTGATCAATGGCCGTAACTACATTAGCTATATCCCACATTCTTATCAATCGGTAGGCAATGATGGGGTTCGTCTTGGAGTAAGTATTAATAGCAATGTTCCCTCGGTAAATACCTCCGCACCCGCCAATGTGCTTGATGCACTTTATCACTTTTCAGATAAATACCCGGTAATGCTCAATCTTGAAATAAAAGCAAACAGAAATGCAGTAAGTCCAAAAGATCCGGGTTCGAAATGATTCGCAATTAAAATTTCAGAAAGTTAATGCACATTTAGATGGCCATTAATTGCCGATTTTAATTCAAAAAACTTAACATGGGATCTCAAAAAGGAAATTTAAGTTTGTGTAAATTTTTTTATAACCTAAAATCAAACTTAATGGAACCAAATAGCAAATCTAAAAAAGATATTCAAAATTATATTAAACAGGAATTGACTTCAATTCCTATTAAAGTAAATCCTTTGATCCACGAAAAGGATTTAGAAAAAAGCATCAAGAAAGGCAGCAAGGTTTTATATCGGTGATCCACAAAAAAACGGAAAAGTAAAAACCCGGTGACGAATGTTGAATAAAGCTGCCATTTAATAGAGTATCATGTGTAATAGATTTTACCAGGGAACTCCGGTTAATTTAATAATCCCTTAATAATACCGTAATGTTTTCATTATATGCGAAGCTTTACTTTGTAATATAAATTCAGTTTTGTTAACTGTAGCAAACGAGATAAAATACAACTTATCATTATCGTGAAATTTATATTTTCGACTCATAAAGTAAATGTACAATTCTCTTCTTATCAATAACACGAGAACCTCACGTTAAGGACGGTATTGAAAAAAAAATATTACTTTTACGATGCAATTTCATGAAACGCAGCATAAAAATAATAGGGCAAAAGAGTATAATGCTGGGCAATCAGTTGTTGACTTTGGTTAAAAGTATTATCAAAGGGATTGTTTTACCTGGCCGCAAGCAAAAAGGCAACCTATTGACAAGCATCATGCTACTGTTTATGGAGCTGTTAGCTTTGTTGATACAATTTCCTTGGGATTTTTCTTTAAATTTTATCAAACGCCGGAAATATTACAATCGTTTCAGCTTTCTGGTCAGAAAAGGATTATTAATTACAGGATGCTTTCTTTTTTTGTTGTCATCCATAGAGTGGTCTTATACAAAAGAATCCTGTGAAACAACGATAATAGCATATTCTGAACAATATCCCGGCATTTGCAGTTCTATAAATAAAGCGTCAGAGTTTCAGGTTCAGCAATCATTACCATTCCTATATCACTATAGTGCATGCACTCATCCCGCCCCCGGTTATTTATTTAAGCATGTTCGCTCCTCATCTGTTTCACATTATTTGCTTCACCGTAATTTCCGTATCTGATATCAGGTTAAATATCAATAATCCCAATCTTATTATTAACATTTAACCAATAAAAAATGAAATTTTTTTTAGTTCTTCTTTTATTAAGCAGTCAGGTTGCCTTTGCGCAACAAAAACTTGTTGTGCGTGTGCTCAACGATGATACAAATCAACCAATATCCGGAGCTACCGTTACGACAACGATTGCGAATTTAGGAACCACCTGTGATAATCAGGGAATAGGTATTATTGCCGGTTTACCAATCGGTAAACAACTGATACGTATTTCTACTATAGGATATGAAACAAAATCAACCTTTGCAAACATAATGCAAAACCGAACCGATACTCTTACAGTTGATTTGGAGCCTTCCGAACAAGCCCTGCAGGACGTTGTAGTATCCACAACGCGTAATAATAGTTACATTAAAGATCTTCCCGTTAGGGTGGAGGTAATCGGAGCTGATGATATCAATGAAAAAATAGGCTCAACGCCCGCGAATGTCTCAGAGCTATTAGGCGAAGCTCCCGGGTTACAGGTTTTGCCTACATCCACCTCTACCGGTAATATGAGTGTACGTATCCAGGGTTTGGAAGGAAGATATACCCAGTTACTTCAGGATGGGTTTCCTATGTATGGCGGTTTTTCAGGAGGGCTAAGCCTTTTACAGATACCGCCGTTAAACCTGAAAAGAGTAGAGATCATCAAAGGGGCCTCTTCTGCCTTGTATGGAGGTGATGCGATAGCAGGGCTAATAAATTTTATTACCAAGACACCAGGAGTAAAGCCTCACTTTGATTTTTTAATGAATCAATCTCAGAGAGGTGCTACAGATATCAGTTCTTTTTATAGCGGCAGGAAAAATAAATTGGGCGTAACACTACTGGCCACCTACGACCGCCAAACAGCTAATGACATTAATCATGACGGTTTTGCAGATCTGCCCCAATCTGAAACAGTTACCTTTAACCCAAAAATATTTTACTATTTTAATGATAGTACCATTTTAAGTTTATCTGTCAATGCGACCGTAGATAACAGGGCCGGCGGCGACATGTTTGCAATTCAAAACCAGCCCGATGCTGCTCACCCATATCTGGAGCAAAATAAATCTCAGCGGAATTACTACCAGTTAAGTTTTACCAAACAGTTTCATTATGGTAATTCCCTTACGTTAAAAAACAGCGTTTCTTATTATAATAGGGCGATTACTTTGCCTGGTTACGCTTTTGGCGGAAAGGACTGGAATTCCTATTCAGAAGCGTCCTACCTTTTAAACTGGGGAAAACACAAAACTGTTGTTGGTTTAAATTTTACGTCCGATGATTTTATGCAGAACATAAACCTTGGCAGCGCCCCCGGAAGATATTCCTTCAGCACTTTTGGTACTTTTCTCCAGGATGATTGGGCATTGACCGATAAACTGCATTCTGAGATAGGTTTTCGGGGGGATGCCCAAAACAAATATGGGGTTTTCCCATTGCCCAGAATTGCCTTGTTATACAAATTTAGCCCTGCTGTGTATGCGAGAATAGGTGCAGGTATGGGATATCAGGTACCGACGGTTTTCAATATATTACCGGATCAGTCTGATTTTAGTAACGTTCTTCCCATCAGCAATGCAGTCAAAGCAACAACCTCAAAAGGCCTTAATTTGGATGTTAACTATACCACCAATCTTAGTGATGAGATTACCTTTACCTATGATCAGAACTTCTTTATTACTAGCATTAACAATCCCGTTATCCCGCAGCCGGATAGCTTGGGGGAAGGCATTTATGATTTAGTAAATGCCGGTGGAGCAGAATTGGCCAGGGGACTAGAAAGTAATTTTACATTTAATATGGACAACTGGGAGTTTGATGCAGACTACACTTATACAAATGCCACTAACCGGTTTGATAAAATTCGTCCGCAGGTACCACTGGATCCCAAGAATAAAGTATTACTGACACTGGTGTATGAAAAGGAAAACCATTTCAAGGCGGGAATAGAAGGTTATTATAGCGGGAAGCAATACCTTAGTGATGGAAGCCAGGCTAGGGATTACTGGACTGTTGACCTGGTAGCCGAGAAAATGTTTAAGCATTTTAGCATCGTCGCCAACATAGAGAATGTTACTGATACTCGCCAATCGCGATTCGGCCCTTTGGTGATGCCGCCTTACAATCATCCATCGTTCAGTGAGATATATGCGCCATTAGCAGGTCGAATAGCTAATCTGGAAATAAGATTTCAACTGTAGTCTTATATAATCTCTATTGCCTAAATTGGGAGTGTAGATAATCTTATATCTATACTCCCCTTTTTAACTGAAAAACAGATACAACTCGGATAGCATCGGTATTTTCAGGTTATACAAATTATAATTATAGAATAAATCGTTTAAGTCGTGAATGCCATGTGATAAACAGGAGCACTCTTAATCATCCTTACCACGAGGTTGTGAAATATAGTTTTATCAAATCCCCGTCTGTTAAAGCGATAAAAGAATTCATTCAGGTACGCCT
>DATKQQ010000012.1:0-4733 GCA_035532615.1 Hanamia sp. | reverse complement strand
AATCATGAAAATGGATCCCGCACCTGTTACTAAAAGAGCAAGGTCGAGAAGCAACTCAGAGGAATTATATTTGGAATGTTTGAATTCGAGGCTGGATAGAATTGAATTTTTACCTGTGCCGCTTATGCCTAATTCATCATTAGGATTTAACCGGTATTTCTGCCCTCCCACTTTTATATCCTTGCCTTCTTTAAAATCTTTTTTCTGAGTTTCGGTTAATTCAATACCGTTAATCTTTTCAGGAGCTTCAATCAAATTTTTATCAATAGCAATATATTCTTTGGTTTGTTTATCAATGCCAACAAGATATTCCCTTCCCTTTGCAAATTGTTTCCGAATAAAATTGGTATCATTATTTAATTGCTCAATTTCATCTTTGGTAAGATTAAAAGTGTTTTTTGGCATTTGATTGATAGGATGAAAACGGATAGAAACGTTGCCATTCGGTTTTCTTTCCAAAGAAAGTTTTGCATCCAATGAACCTCCTTCCAATCCCGGGACGCTTATTTTATTAAACCGGATTAATGAAGTTCTGTTTCCCGACATCAATGCGTTGAATGTCCGTGGAGGCATATTTAAAATATTTTTTTTAGAAAGTCCAATCAATTCCAGTTGTTTTTCAGGAAGTTCTTCGATTGAAAATTGCATCATTTTATTTTTTTTGTGTAAATTTATTACTTTTAGTTATATAAAACAAATTTATGTCTTTCATATTTATTAATTACGTTAATATCCTTGTTAAAAGTAAATGTATCATATAATCAATCATTTCGGAAGAACGGCGGTTTTAAAATCAAACAAAATCATTTCGCTTCCATTAAACGGAATGCTTTATGTAACATCTGGTTTTGGTGAACGCTAGCATCCTGTTTATAACAAAGAAATTTTTCATGCAGGAATAGATTTAAAAGCGGATTACGAATTTGTAATGACGATTGCTAATGGAATTATTGCAAGGCGGGGTTACGATGAAAGATCAGGAAATTATTTAATTATTCAACATGGAAATAGAATTGATAATATCTACTGCCATTTGAGTAAATTTTATTTTCAGTAAGGAATTATTATGAGCTTTTTAGATAAATATAAATTTCAAATAGCTAAACAGTAATAAAGAAAAGGATTCAGAGAAAGTGTGTTCAAGATTATGCGATTTCAACCATTTAGTAAGCTAATTTGGCAGATTTTGTAATTTTTTTAATAAAACTGGAATAAATGCTATAACTTTTACAGATAGATTGCTCTTTCAACCATTTCTAAATACTACTGATATGAAACCTCAACTATTAAAAGTTTCATCTGAACCCTTATCTTCTTTCAGTGTGAGACATGATCGCGTTCCTTATATAAATAATCGTTGGCATTATCATCGGGAAATTGAATTAATCTTTTTTAAAAAAGGTCAAGGGACTCAATTTATCGGTGATAATATAAGTCTTTTCCATTCGGGGGATGTAGTTTTAGTCGGGGCTAATTTGCCGCATTATTGGAGTTTTGATGATGAATATTTCAATTCTAAAATGGCTGAGACGAATGTGTTTGTAACTCATTTTTGTGATGATTTTTGGGGGAAAGATTTTTTGAATATCCCAGAAAACATAACCTTAAAAAATATTTTAGAAACTGCTAAGAGAGGTATCCAGGTAACTGGAGAAACAAAGGAATATATCGGACGTCTTTTAGAAGAGATGATGATTTCAGTTGGTTGTCGTAAGCTTTTATTGTTGTTGAATGCTCTAATTACCATTGCCAATTCTGATAATTTTAAAGAACTGTCATCTATTGGATTTCAATCAAATATCAGGGAAACTGAAAATGACCGGATCAATTCAATATATCAATATTCTTTAGCAAACTACAAAAGGAGAATTCAAATGGAGGAAGTGGCAGCAGTTGCTTGTATGAGCCCTAATTCATTTTGCCGCTTCTTCAAATCAAAGACCATGAAGACTTATTCAAATTTTCTCATTGAAATTAGGGTCGGCATTGCATGTAAATTATTAATAAGGAACAAACTAAGCATAAAACAAATCTGCTACGAAAGTGGCTTTAATAATTTTGCCAGTTTCCATAAATATTTTAAAATGATTACGAACAAAACTCCGTTAAATTATCAAAGAGAATTTATATGCAAAAACAGCTCATAAGATAAAAAAAAATCAATAGAATAATCTTTAAAAATGGAAGTGTTTGGTGAGAACCGCAACCTTTTAATCGAAAAAAAGGGTTCTTTGGAAAAAGAACCCCGTTAAACAACCTAAATTGGCTTGTTTATGAAAAAAAATACTTTTTTAACAATTGCAATAGCTTTAAATTCTATTTTTGTGAAAAGACGCAATTGCTTTAATCGTTTTTATTACGGAATCAGGTGTCAGGGAAATGCTATCTATTCCCTCTTCTATAAGGAATTGCGCGAAATCAGGAAAATCCGAAGGTCCTTGTCCGCAGACACCAACCTTAACCCCATTTCTTTTTGCTGATTCAATGAGTTTTACAATCATTTGTTTAACTGCCGGATTTCTTTCATCATATAAATGTGCCACCAGGGGGGAATCACGATCTAGTCCAAGAGTTAGTTGCGTTAAGTCATTTGATCCTATTGAAAACCCATCTATATGTTTGGCAAATTCATCAGCCAAAATAATATTGGAGGGTATCTCCGCCATCAGGTAAAGTTCCAAATTGTCTTTACCCCTTTCCAATCCAAATTCTTCCATTACTTCCTTCACTTTAATTAACTCTTCCACAGTACGGCAGAAAGGAATCATCACGACTACATTGCCCAATCCCATCTCCTCGCGAACGATTTTTATTGCTTTACACTCTAGTCCAAAGGCGGCTTTATATTCATCAGAATAATACCTTGAAGCACCCCTCCAGCCAATCATAGGGTTTTCCTCGTGAGGCTCAAAATGATTTCCTCCCAAAAGGTTATAATATTCATTAGTTTTAAAATCACTGAAACGTACAATAACTGGATTTGGATAAAAAGCCGCTCCAATCTTAGCTATACCGTACGACAACTTTTTGATGAAGAAATCTTCTTCATTAACATAGCCGAATATTCGTTTTTCTATTTCTTTTGTTAATAAAGAATCATTTAATTCCTTATGATGCAATAATGCAAGTGGATGTATTTGTATATAATTATTAATAATGAATTCTTCTCTTGCTAGCCCCACACCACTATTAGGCAAATGTGAAAACTTGAAACACATTGAAGGTGATGCTACGTTCAGCATAATCTGTGTATTGATAACCGGCAAATTTTCAAGATCATATTCTGTAGTTACATAATCAATTATCCCCTCATAAATATAGCCCGTTTCCCCTTCAGCACAGCTAACGGTTATTTCATCCCCCTCCTTTAAAGTAGTAGTGGAATTACCACAACCAACAATTGCCGGAACACCCAGTTCCCTTGCTACTATGGCGGCATGACAGGTCCGTCCACCTTTATTAGTAACAATCGCAGAAGCCTTCTTCATAATTGGCTCCCAATCAGGATCTGTCATATCTGTTACCAGCACATCTCCATCATTAAACTCATGGCCTTCAATTACGCGTTTATCTAATGAATACAGTATATTCACTTTTCCGCCACCAATTTTATCGCCTACTGCAATCCCTTTCAATAATATTGTTTGCTCTTTTGTACTATGACTGATACTATATTCCTTGATTTTGTTATGATCTTTTTGTGAATGAATCGTCTCTGGCCTTGCCTGAACTATAAAAAGTTCCTTGCTTAATCCATCAAAAGCCCATTCCACATCCATCGGTGTCCATCTCTTTTTAATCCTGGTATAATAATCCTCTATCTTCACAATCCAATCGGAAAGCTTTATCACCATTGCATCTGATAAACAAAACCGGTTTTGAAAACTTGTCTCTGTAGAAATAATCTTTACTCTTTCATCTGCTTTATCACCATAAACCATCATCTTATCTTTTACTCCTAATTTTTTCTCAATAATTGAGTTATACCCTTCCTTCAAAGTTGGTTTGAAAACAATAAATTCATCGGGTGAGATAGAACCCTGAACCACCATTTCGCCAAGGCCATAAGCACCATTAATTACCACTACATCTTTAAAGCCACTCTCGGTATCGAGACTAAAGGCTACACCTGATGAACCAAGGTCACTTCTTACCATTTTCTGAACGCATATGCTTAAGCCAACTGAAAAGTGGTCATAGCCAAAACTCTGGCGATAACTGATAGCCCGGTCTGTAAAAAGTGAAGCAATGCAATTTCGCACCGCATCCATCAAGGTAGCCGGACCTCGCACATTCAGGAAAGTTTCTTGTTGGCCGGCAAAGGAGGCATCAGGTAAATCCTCCGCGGTGGCAGAGGATCTTACTGCTACATCAGTATATTCCTGGCCATAATCTGAAGATAACTTTTCATAAGCATTTATTATAAAGTCACTCATTTCTTTTGGAAAGCGGCCATTTTGCAATAAGAGTCTTACCTGCTGTCCTCCTCTTCTAAGGGATTCAATATTCTGATGGTCTATTGAATTAATGATATGGCTGATTGTGCTTTCAAGATTATTATATTGGAGAAACTCTCTGTATGCGGCAACGGTTACTACAAAACCATTTGGAATACTAATTCCCAATGTGGTAAGGTTTTGAATCATCTCTCCAAGGGATGCATTTTTACCTCCAACGATTTCAATATCGTTAATTCCTACCTCACTAAGTTCAAGAATAAATTTGCTATTCAT
>DATKQQ010000011.1:0-30496 GCA_035532615.1 Hanamia sp. | reverse complement strand
ACTGGAGAAACATTGTGCGCTACATGAATACGCAAAAGTTGATTACCACTACCATGAAAGCTAAAGATGGAAAACTAATCAGAATCAAAAAAAGCAGCGCCACACGCCCGGAAGTAAAAGAAATTTATGATGCCCTTAAATTTAAATATCAACCCTATATGATGAAAAAATCCGTTGTCCCCGAAACGTAATGTCAAATTCCATGAAAACCGCCATGAGAAAGAGTTTGTATTTTAGAACTTACAAGTTGGGTTAACATGCAGGATTCATTGATACCGGAATCTTTTGAATGATCTATTAAAAAATAATAATTCCATATCCAAACAAAAACTTCCTATTCTCATTTCTGAATAATTTTTTTATCCACTAATGGTCTTTTTAAAATAACATTCTCAAAAGAATTTTTGTTTAATTTGAGCCTAAATTCCCAATAAAATATTTAATGCAAAAACCATCTTCCTATTGCGAAGCAATTCTTTCAATGGAGAAAAATAATGTTCACCGTATTTATCATGATCATTTTTATGGTTTCCCGATTGATGATGACAACGAACTTTTTGAAAGGTTAGTGCTGGAAATAAACCAGGCCGGCTTGAGCTGGTCAACAATTTTAAATAAACAAGAGAATTTTAAAAAAGCGTATACAGATTTTAATATCAAAAAAGTAGCTGCTTTTAAAGAAAAAGATTTTGAACGATTAATGAATGATTCAGGAATCATCCGCAATCGCCTTAAAATAAATGCGGCTATAGAAAATGCTAAAACGATCTTGAAAATACAAAAGGAATTTGGCTCTTTTAAAAAGTGGCTCGATCATCATCACCCGAAAACAAAAGAAGAATGGGTAAAACTATTCAAAACTACTTTCCGCTTTACCGGAGGAGAAATTGTAAATGAATTTTTAATGAGCACAGGCTATTTAGCCGGGGCGCATATTGAAAGTTGTCCGGTGTTTAAAAAAATTATGAAATCAAAACCCGCATTCATAAAATAATTTTACATTAATATAAATTACAATTATAGCCTGGCGGCATCCGAAATACAGGATTGAATACACTTGTAATAAGCAAATAATACCAAACAATTATCTTTGCAAAATGAGTAAAGTAAGAGTAAGATTTGCGCCAAGTCCTACCGGCGCATTGCACCTTGGCGGTGTTCGTACCGCATTATATAATTATCTTTTTGCCAAAAAAAATAATGATGATTTTGTATTAAGAATAGAAGATACTGACCAGACCCGTTATGTGGAAGGAGCTGAACAATACATCATTGATTGCCTCAATTGGTGCGGTATTTCGCCAAACGAAGGTCCACAAAACCCCGGCGCTTACGGGCCTTACAGGCAAAGTGAAAGAAAAAGCATTTATCGTCAATATGCAGAGCAATTGGTAAAGTCAGGACATGCATATTATGCATTTGATACACCTGAAGAAATAGAAAATCTGCGCGAAAAATTAAAAGCGGAAGGAAAGTATAATGTTCAATATGATTTTCAAAACAGGTTAGAAATGCGTAATTCCCTTGTACTGCCTAAAGAAGAAACGGAAGCATTGCTAAAAATAAATTTTCCTCATGTTATAAGAATCAAGATGCCGCGCAATGAATATGTCAACTTTAAAGACATAATCCGGGGTGATATTGAAATGCCTACTGATGGTGTGGATGATAAAGTATTGTTGAAAGCAGATGGCATGCCTACTTATCATTTGGCAGTTGTGGTGGATGATTATTTAATGAAGATTACCCATGCTTTGCGTGGAGAAGAATGGTTGCCAAGTGCGCCTGTACATGTGTTGCTATGGAAATATTTTGGTTGGGAAAAACAGATGCCACAATGGGCGCATCTTCCATTGATTCTAAAGCCTGATGGAAATGGGAAATTGAGTAAGAGAGATGGTGAGAGATTAGGATTCCCTGTTTTTGCGATGGAATGGAATGATCCTGCAAAAGGGAAAGTTTCGGGATTTAAAGAATTAGGCTTTTTGCCAGAGGCTTTTATTAACATGCTTGCATTGCTCGGATGGAATGATGGCACGGAACAGGAAATTTTTACTTTGGATGAATTAGTGGATAAATTTTCTATGGATAGAATTCACGCGCATGGAGCAAAATTTGATTTTGAAAAAGCAAAATGGTTCAATCATGAATGGATAAAAAGATCGGATGTAAAGAGATTAAAACCAGAAGTAAAAAAAATATTTGAAGAAAAAGATATCATCATTCATGATGAAAATAAATTGGATAAAATTATTGAACTGATAAAAGAAAGATGCATTTTGTTGACTGATTTTTTTCAACAAGGGAGTTTCTTTTTTATGACTCCTTCCGAAATTGATACATCATCTATTCTTCCAAAATGGAATGAAAATAAAAACCAGTTTTTTGTAGAACTAATACGTTCCTTTTCTTTAATGAATTTGTGGGAGGTAACCGATATTGAACATACGTTTAAAGAATTGGCTGCTGCAAGTAAATTGAAACCGGGAGAATTAATGTTGCCTTTTCGTATTATGCTGGTTGGGGGAAAATTCGGTCCGGGTGTTTTTGATATTTCTTCGTTAATTGGCAAAGAGGAAACCATAAAAAGAATAGTACATACTTTATCCTTAATGAAATGAATTTCAGTTTCTTTAATTGAATCGAAATTTTCGGGAATCGAAAAAATATATTTATGGATTATATAACTTTAAAAACAACACTTGAAAATAATATTCTTACCATCACCATTAACAGGCCCGACAAATTAAATGCATTGAATAAAAGGGTTTTGGAAGAGCTGGACAATGCAATGGATTTAGTTTATAATGATAGTACCATCAAAGGCGTAATTATAACAGGAGCCGGGGAGAAAGCATTTGTTGCAGGTGCAGATATTGCTGAATTTATTTCTGTAAAGGATAATATGGGAGCATCATTTTCCAGAAGAGGCCAGGAAATTTTTTTTAAAATAGAAAATTGTCCCAAGCCTGTAATAGCCGCTGTTAATGGCTTTGCACTGGGTGGTGGTTGTGAACTGGCTATGGCATGCCATCTCAGGTTGGCAAGTACCAATGCCAAATTTGGCCAGCCGGAAGTGAATTTGGGAATCATTCCGGGATATGGAGGCACACAACGTTTAACCATGCTTATTGGCAAGGGAAAGGCAATGGAATTAATGATGACCGGTAATATGATTGGCGCCGGCGAAGCAAAATCTTTGGGGCTTGTAAATTATGTGGAATCTCCTGAAAACCTGATACACATAACAAAAGAACTTTTGCATTTAATTCTTACAAAATCACCTCTGGCAATTTCTAAATTAATTGCTTCAATAAACTCTTTTAGCCATTCTGATAAAAAAGGATTCAATGAAGAAGCTAAATTATTTGGAGAAGCTTTTTCCAGTAATGATAAAAAAGAAGGAACCTCCGCATTTTTAGAAAAAAGAAAACCGGTTTTTAAAGGAAATTAAAAAGTCTTTACTTATTTTCCTTTTGATCCAATGTTTATTGGTTTGGAATGTAACCTGAACTTTCAATTATCTTGGCTATATATTTTAAAACTATTTCTATTTTTTCCTCCCTCGCATTGAATTAAATTTGCATTATAGTTTTCAAAATTTAATTACAAAAATTATGGATTATAGAAAAGAAAAAGACACCATGGGAGAGGTAAAAGTCCCTGTCGATGCATATTATGGCGCACAAACTCAACGCAGTGTGGAGAATTTTAAAATAGCACAGGATATAAATAAAATGCCTAAAGAGATTATTCAGGCCTTTGCTTATTTAAAAAAAGCCGCTGCCATCACCAATGCAGATGCAAAAGTATTATCAAAAGAAAAGCTGGAATTGATCAGCAAAGTTTGTGACGAAATTCTTGCCGGCAAATTAAATAATGAATTTCCTTTGGTAGTTTGGCAAACGGGCAGTGGTACACAAAGTAATATGAATGTAAACGAAGTAATTGCATATCGTGGCCATGTATTGAATGGCGGCAAGCTTACTGATAAAGAAAAAATATTGCATCCTAATGATGACGTAAATAAATCTCAATCGAGCAATGATACATTCCCTACTGCTATGCACATTGCCGCTTATAAAATCCTTCATGATCTTACTTTACCAGCATTGGAAAATCTGAAAAATACATTGGCAAAAAAATCAAAAGATTTTATGCATATCGTAAAAATTGGCCGTACTCATTTTATGGATGCTACTCCCTTAACCCTTGGCCAGGAATTTAGCGGTTATGCATCACAGTTAGATCATGGAATTAAAGCCATAAAAAATACTTTACCGCATTTAAGCGAACTGGCACTTGGTGGAACTGCAGTAGGTACAGGCATTAATACACCTCCAGGATATGCAGTGAATGTGGCAGAAACAATTTCAGAATTAACAGGACTTTCTTTTATCACAGCAAAAAACAAATTTGAATCACTCGCAGCTCATGATGCCATTGTAGAAGCTCATGGGGCATTAAAAACAGTAGCAGTAAGCCTGATGAAAATTGCGAATGATATTAGAATGTTATCCTCCGGGCCCCGCAGCGGAATTGGAGAAATCAGTATTCCTGAAAATGAACCTGGTTCTTCTATTATGCCTGGGAAAGTAAATCCTACACAATGCGAAGCAGTAACCATGATTGCTGCCCAGGTTATGGGAAATGATGTTGCCATCAGTATCGGAGGAGCTACAGGCCAATTTGAATTAAACGTTTTTAAACCTGTAATGATTTATAATTTTTTACATAGCGCAAGATTAATTGGTGATGGTTGCAACAGTTTTAATGAAAATTGCGCAAAAGGAATAGAACCTATTGAAGCAAACATTAAAAAACATGTTGATAACTCCTTGATGCTTGTAACCGCACTCAATACCAAAATTGGTTATTACAAAGCCGCTGAGATAGCTCAAAAAGCTCACAAAGAAAATACTACATTAAAAGAAATGGCCGTAAAATTAGGTTACGTAACTCCTGAACAATTTGATGAATGGGTAAATCCACGAAATATGGTAGGAAAACTAAAATAGTTGACGGTTACATTAACTCCCGGTTTAGTTTGAATTTTATGCATAAAAATAATCTATTTTCTGCCTCCCTGTTTTCAACATACCAGGCATTCAAATAAAATATTAATCACTTTTAAAAATTATGCCCGCGCATTTAATAGTATATTATAAATGATAATTCATAAACTAATTATTATGCATTTAAATAATATATAATATTATATCTTAAAAAAGGCATCTTCAATTGAAATAAAGTACACATTTAAACGTTTTCGTAAGGACGCCCCAAAAATTTAGAAATTTCCTTACAATGAAAACAGTTTTTTTTGAACTTCCATTAAGGCATTCTTATGCTATTAAGAAAAAAAAATCAAGGAACTTTCTGTTTTTTTCTTTCATTTTTACAAGTCTTTCTACATCCGTATTGCCATATTCTGCCTTTTCACAACCAACTGTCAATTTTAGTTACAGTTATGAAAACGTAACCAGGAATAACGGTGGTGGTACTTTGGAGACAGGTGACACAATTGAAATGCATGCCTTGGTAAATCTGCTATCGGGTAGTTCAATGACAGATGTTTATTTTATTGCCCCCATCACTTCAGGTACTCAATACTTGCCAGGTTCATTAAAACTAATAACCAATGAAGGTGTGGTATTGCAGACTTTCTCCGATGTATCCGGTGATGATGCCGGAGTTTATGATGCCACTCCCGGGAACGGAGTAAGAATAAATTTAGGCACTTTGGCCAGTGGTCTTGGAGGACCTGCTTATTCCGGGGCAAATTTTAATTTAACCACAGGTGGAGGAGGTATAAAAGGAGGAGATGTACCTAAAGGAGGAGGAGGCACCCTGGGAATCATTGCATATAGATTGGTGATAACGGGTAGTTTTGGAGGTGTCATTAACCCTACTGGTACATTCTATTATTCCTATACAACTAGAAGTGGTCCCTGGTGGAATCCTGTTACAACTACACATAATACTTCCTATGTTTTTAATTATCCGGGAATTGAAATTGTTCAAAACCAGGGTTTGTGTGCAAATTTTTCCAGCGCAAGTTTTACCGCTGAAAGTTCTTTTGGAAGTGGAACCACTCAAAACAGAACGGCGGGTGTTGATGCTCCGGGTTATACAAAAGTGAATATAGGAGCTAACGCTCCGAACGATGGTCATTATTCGGTAGTAAATAATACCAGTGCAACTGATTCGACAAATAACACAGTCCCTTACGCGCCTTCTGCCAGTCCAACCCGGGTTTTTAATGGAGTTTGGGATATTATAGGCGACCATACCGGCGCGGCAAATACTTCCGTAGGCAATTTACCCGCCGCTAAAGGTACTTATGGGGGATATATGCTTGTAGTGAATGCGGATATCACAACAGGAATAGCTTACAGGGATACTATAACAAATCTTTGTCCTAACACTTACTATGAGTTTTCCGCATGGATTAGGAATCTTTGCGGCAAATGTGGTCAGGATCAAAATGGAACTCAAACTTATTTACCTGGCGTAAAACCCAACCTTACTTATGCTATTAATGATACAGATTATTATTGTACAGGAGATATTCCTTATACCGCCACCTGGGTAAAACGTGGATTTGTTTATAAAACGGGAGCTGCGCAAACTAGCTTTATAATAACGATAAAAAATAATGCGGCTGGAGGGGGTGGAAATGATTGGGTCCTTGACGATATTAATTTTTCTACCTGCTATCCTAATCTCGTTATGAACCCAAACGATACCGCAACCGCGTGTGCCGGCGATCCAATTACCATTACCGATACTGTAAAAAGCTATTATAACAATTATGGAAATTACCAATGGCAGGCAAGTGCTGATGGAGGGATTACGTGGTTTCCGGTTACAATTAGTGGAGGTTCGGTTAATGCCGGAAGCGATCCTCAAAGTATAGTACCAGTTCTAGTAAATGGTTCGTATCAATATCATGTGGATGCTGCGTTCACACCGGCAACGCCAGACAGCGGTTATTATTTCCGTCTCGAAGTAGCAACCACCCAGTCTAATCTGACAAATCCCAATTGCTCTGTGGCTAATAGCCAGAAGGTATTTTTAAAAGTTTATAGTAGCCAAAGTGCATGCAGCGTGCTCAGTGCAGGAATTTTGAATTTTAATGGTTCAGTTATCAATAATAAAAATGTTTTACAATGGACAGTTCAAAACGATGGTAATATTAACGAATATGTAATTGAAAATAGTACGGATGGCGTAAATTTTTCAACGGCAGGAATCATTGAGAGAGGAGAAAACATGCAAGGTGATAGCTATATTTTTGTTGATCCCGGTAATATTTCAAACATTACTTATTATCGTTTAAAAATGGTAAAGATTGATAACGTTCCCGTTGGTTATTCGAATACCATAATGCTTTATAACAAAAGTGCTTTGTTTAAAATTTCAACAATTAATCCATTTAGCAATAATTTAAAAATAAATATATTTCTCCCGGAACAGGGCATTGTAGAATTGAATCTCTGCGATATGTATGGAAACATATTAACTAGAAAAACCTTACAATTTAGTGCGGGAAATTCTCAGGCAACTCTTGATAATAATGCGAACCTCGCTGCCGGAATATATATTCTAACTGCATTTTACAATGGAATGATAATACAAAATAAATTAGTTAAACTCAATTAGATATTTATTAGATAGGATCTATTGTACTAAAACGGCAAATATTTCGTTTATATTCAGTTACACCCCGGATTAAACGAAAAACAACCTCAGATGAAAGCATTTTCATACTTAGCCTCTTTATATCCCGGAGAAAAAAAGCTACATAAATACAAAAAAAATATTTACAAAAATATTTACAAAAAATATTATCTGGCAACTCTGTTTTTTTCTTTAAGTTTTGTTGCATCCCTTATTCCTGCGCATGTATTTGCCCAGGTAACTTTCAGTTATAGTTATTTTAATCTTACCCGCAACACAAGCGGGGGAACTCTTGAGACAGGTGATACCATTGAGGTACATGCGCTTGGGTTTGTAAATAAAGGTACTACCTTATCCAATTTTTATTTTATAGATTCAATTCGGACAGGAACCCAGTATGTGCCCAATTCTTTAAAGATTATTACTAATGAGGGAGTTCCTCTTGTCACATATACCGATGCAAGTAATGATGACGCGGGTGTGTATGATGCCAGTCCAACACCACGTGTTCGCGTTAATATCGGGACTTCCGTTCCAGGTGGAATAGCACAAAGTGGTGCAAGGTTTTTAAGAACTATAGGAGGAGGAACTGTAAAAGGTGGTGATGTACCAATTGCCGGCCCCGGCACCTGTGGTATCATAGCATATAAATTGGTGGTTACTGCCAGTTATGGAAATACGCTTCATCTTGGAGGGAATTTTTATTATGCTAATTCTGGAACCTTCATGTATCATTTTAATTATGATGGAATTAAGATCATTCAAAACGAGGGATTCTGCCCTAATTTTTCGAGTGCCAGTTTTTCTGCTGAAAGTTCTTTTGATAGTGGTAACGTCCAGAATAGAGCGAAAGCGATTGATGCGCCTGGCTATACAAAAGTGAATATCACTGCCAATAGTCCTAATGATGATTATTATGACATTGTAAATAATACCAGCGCAGATGGCAGTACTAATAACACCGTGTCGTACAAACCAAATCCACACAGGGTATTTGGAGCATGGGATATCATAGGAGATCACACGGGTGCCGCAAATACAGCTACGGGGAATTTGCCTGTCCCTCCTGGTACAAATGGAGGTTACATGCTGTTAGTAAATGCTAATTATACAACTGGGCTATGTTATTTAGATACTATTAAAGATGTTTGCCCCAATACCTATTACGAATATTCGGCATGGGTAAGGAATTTATGCGGACAATGTGGAGCTGATGAGTATGGAAATCCTTACCCACCCCCTACCCATGGTGTAATGCCTAATCTTACCTATACAATTAATGGTATAGATTATTATACTAGTGGTAATATCCAATATACAGGTGCATGGACAAAAAGAGGATTTATTTATAAAACCGGACCTTCGGAAACAAGTTTTGTAATCGGCATTAAAAACAATGCTTCGGGAGGTGATGGCAACGACTGGGTATTGGATGATATTAATTTATCTACCTGTTATCCCAATCTAATTATGAATCCAAATGATACGGCTTCGGCTTGTGCAGGATACCCTATTACCATTACTGATACTGTAAAAAGTTATTATAATAATTATGGAAATTTTCGTTGGGAAGTAAGCTCAGATAGTGGAAATACGTGGATTCCGGTGAGTGCACCAGGAACAAAGACCCCAGTACTAGTAAATGGTTTATATCAATACTATGTTGATACAACGTTTATACCAGTAGCATCAGACAGCGGTTATTATTTCCGGCTCAAAGTGGCTACAACAGGTACCAATCTCAGTGATATCAATTGCTCAGTAGATAATAGCCAGAAGGTCTTTTTAAAAGTTTATAGCAGTTCATGTAGTGTGCTGAACGCAAAAATCTTAAATTTCTACGGATCTGTTATTAACAAAAAAAATGTTTTGCAATGGACGATACAAGATGATGAAAGTATAGAAGAGTATGAGATAGAAAAAAGTATTGATGGTGTCCATTTTGCTCAAATTGGACGCATTCCTCAAATGGATAACCAACCAGGGAATGGCTATACTTTTACAGACCCTGAAAATATTTCTAATATTAATTATTACCGGTTAAAATTGGTAAGCCAAAATAACACCCCGGCCAGTTATTCTAAAACGATACTTATTTATAATCGAAACGCGTTGTTTACCATTTCGACCATTAATCCATTCAGAAATAATTTAAAAATAAATATTTTTCTTCCGCAACAAGACAAAATAGAAATGAACCTCTGCGATATGTATGGAAATGTATTAAGCAGAAAAACTTTACAATTAAGTGCAGGAAATTCGCAGGTTACTTTTGATGATCTGTCAGGATTGCCTCCTGGAATGTATATTTTAAATGCATTTGAAAATGGAACTGCTGTTCAGAAAAAATTGATCAAAGAAAATTAAGGTACTTTTTTCATTTTTCCATAGTCATAAAAACCGTCGGAATCCGGCGGTTTTTTATATCGCTATAAAATTAAAAAACCTGGTAGGTGCTCACTTCGTAAACTGAATTAACTGTTCCATTATTGGAACTAAAATATATTTCTCCCTGATTTTTAGCAAACCATCTCTCCTGTGTTAATATAGGGTTTGGATTTCCTGTAATAAAATATTGGTATTGTACTTCAATCACATCCGGAAAAGTATAACCGGGTATCGATGTTACGGCTACAGCCTGGGCTAATATCGTCATTTGTGCATAACCCGAAACCGCTGCACCCCTGATAGTTCCTGTTATTGTAGGCGAAGTCCATGTCGCCGTAGCGCCCACATTATCTTTTAGAAAGATAAATTCGCTCTCAACAGAATAATCAAATCCAAATACTTTTGAGAAATCAACATACTCGTAATAATTCCCACCGGGCTTTCGATAATATAACGAATCGGTAATGTTATCCGTTTGAGTTTGACTTTGCTGGATAGTTTGATAAGATTCAGCACCGAAAGTAGGTGAGTAATTAATCACTTTGTAGGTAATCTCATCAGCAGAGGTACCCCCTACTAAATCATAATTCCAGTTGGAGTTAAGTGATAGAGGAAAATAATCTCCCGATGCAGCTACAGCCGGTTGAAATGTAATTGGGAATCCGCAGGTACTTGTTCCAAAAGTCACAGAAAAATTTTGTAGTCCCATATTCAGGGGAGTCCCATCTCCTGTCAAAGTAACATTTTGTAAACCTGGGGTGGGGAAAATCCCTGATCCTGAAAATCTTACACCATTAACTGAATCAGTGCTGATTTGGTAGGAACCCGGAGTTGTTATGTTTACTTGTACTTGCACGGTATTGCCGGTATTAAAAGCAATTCCCTGCTGGTAAGTCCCATTGAGAGTAAAAGGAGTACATGCGTCAGCCGTATTACCCAATGTTCCTACAGACTTTCCCAAAACCGGTAACGTAAAAGCGCATTGGCTGTTGCCATACTGTAAAGTAAAAACATCATTTCCAGCGGCAGTTGGTGTTCCTGTCGCGTATAAAATTACATTCTGAGGTCCGGCAATTGCAAAAGTTCCTGACCTGGAAAATGAAAGTCCGTTTATGGTGTTCGTTGAAATAGTAAAAGGACCGGGAACAGTTACAGTAACCGATACTCCTACTGTATTTGAAGATGTCGTAGGAACTCCCAGGGCATAAGTTCCCAGAAAAGTTACTGGTTTACAGTTGCCCGAACTATCACCTAAAACTCCTGTTGACGATGGATTCACACTACCGCTGGCAAAAGTGGAAGTGAAAGATCCGGAAGTGAGTTGAATAACATTATTAGTCGAATCCAATGCAGATCCTGAAAATGTACCGGTAATTGTATTATTAGTGATTGAGGTAATGTTTACAATAAATTCGCCTATTAACTGACCCGCCTGGTAAATATTTTCCCCGGGAGAGGAGTAAGTAAATGAAGATTGAAAAGCAGAAGCTTTGTAAGTCCCAACTTTAAAAGAATCAGCAAATAACTGCATTGAAAAATTTTGGGTTCTGTTAGCGGTAGCACCTATCAAAATAAGTTCATTGATACTTCCGGCCTTAGTTTGATAGACAGTATCCATATCACCAGAATACTTTATGGTGCCATTTGAAAATTGCCAACTACCGGTAGTAACTCCCAGAAATGGAGTTTCAATACTGTATTCTTTTTGGCAGGCATTCAAAATAACAGAAGCTGCAAAAATTAGAAAAGGAATCCTCAAATGTTTCATTGAATGAAGTTAAAATTAATTTTTCAAGTTTTAAGAAACTCCTATTTCATCATTTACTAATGCTTTTGTTTCGATACTTTGCTGGTTTGTCTTTGAGGTATTGGATTTAAAAAAACGCTTTTGAAATACAAAGATGGCAATTATTCCTGTAGAAATAGAAGCATCTGCTAAATTAAATATTGGACTGAAAAAATCAAAATTGTTGCCTCCCCAAATAGGCAACCATGAAGGCAATTGTGTATGGATTATTGGGAAATAAAGCATGTCAACTACATTACCATGAAGAAATCCTGCATATCCATGTGCAGGAAACATTTTTGCAATATTGTAAGTTTCCAAACTACTTTTTTCAAAGATCAACCCATAAAACATACTGTCAATTAAATTTCCAAGAGCACCGGCAAATATTAAGGATACACATATAATAAAACCCTTTTGATACTTTTTTTCAATAATTTTTTTAAGATAGAAAACTCCAAAGATCACAGCCGCCAGACGAAATAATGTTAAAGCCATTTTACCCCACTCACCTCCAAACTGCCATCCGTATGCCATCCCTTCATTTTCAATAAAATACAATTGAAACCAATTGCCTATAACTGCATGCGATTCCCCTGCATGATAATGAGTTTTTATATAAATTTTCAAAACCTGGTCAGCAATTACAATACAACAGATAATTAAAAAAACACTTCTCTTTTTCACTAATAAATTTTAATGAGCAAAGATAATAAAATTGAGGTATGGGTTCAATGGAATAAGTTAATTATTCGCAAACAGCTTCTGATTCCTGGTTTATTTTTTCTGGCACAGGCTTAAAAAAATGTTTTCTGAAAAGAATTATAGAAATAACCCCAATGGAAACCGATGCGTCTGCTATATTAAAAATATAATTAAAAAAAGAAAATTCATTACCCCCAAAAAATGGTATCCATCCTGGCAGCCTGTTTATATGAATGATTGGGAAATAAAGCATGTCCACCACTCTGCCATGCAAAAATCCCGCATATCCATGAGGGGGAAATATTCTGGCAATATTATTAAATACATCGCTGCTGTTACTAAAGATCATTCCATAGAACAGGCTGTCTAAAAGGTTTCCCAAAGCGCCAGCAAAAATGAGAGATATACAAATAATATAACCTGGATGATATTTTTTGGTAATAATTTTTTTGATATAAAAAAACCCTATAATAACGGCAGCCAATCGAAATAATGTAAGGATTATTTTACCCCACTGGCCGCCAAATCTCCAGCCATAAGCCATTCCCGCATTTTCAATAAAATATAATTTGAACCAGTTTCCGATTACCGGATGTGATTCTCCTATATAATAATGAGTTTTTACATAAATCTTGAGAGCCTGGTCAGCAATTACGATAATGCAGACGATAAAAAAAATAGTTCTTTTTTTCATTGTTTAATTCATAGTTTTTAGTTCGTAGTTTTTAGTTCTAAGAACTAAAATTATTCTTCAAAATAAATTCTCTTCACTCTTTGCGAAATACCGGTCATAATTTCATATGGAATCGTTTGTGCCCAATGCGCCAATAACATTAATGGAAGCGATTCTCCGAATACCTTTACTTCATCTCCTTCTTTTATATTATCAATACCAGTCACATCCAGCATTGTCATATCCATACATACATTTCCAATAACGGGAACCAATTTATTTTTTGCCAGCATTTTGCCAACACCGTTTCCCAATCTTCTTGAATATCCATCGGCATAACCAATACGAACAACTGCGATAACGCTGTCTCTTTTAACTTTTCCCATTCGGCCATAGCCAACCGTTTCACCTGCTTTTATTTTTTTAATCTGCGAAATGGTAGTGACAAGAGAAGAAACGTTTTGCAATCTTTTCTGCATTTTTTTATTGCCGTCAATACCATACAGTCCGATTCCCAAACGAACCATATCCATTTGAAACTTAGTATGGCGGCTAATTGCAGAGGTGTTGGCAATATGTTTATCAAATGGATAGTCTAAAGATTTTTTAATAGCAGAACAACATTTTTCAAATATTTTAAATTGCAATTTTGTAAAGTTGTCTTCTTTCGGATCTTCGCTTGCTGCAAGATGTGAGAATACGCTTTTAATTCTTATAAAATGATTGTTGGATATTTTTTTACAAAGTGACTCAATCTCATATTCCATAAATCCAAGCCGGTGCATCCCTGTATCAATTTTTAAATGAACCGGATAATTTTGGATCTCTGATTTCTTTAAATAGTCCGTAAAATCCTGAAGTAATGCAAATGAAAAAATTTCTGGTTCCAGGTTATAATTTATTATAGAATCAAAAGTAGAATTGTCAATATTCATTACCATGATCGGCAAAGTAATCCCTGCTTTTCGTAATTCAACTCCTTCATCTGCGTAGGCTACAGCGAGATAATCTACTTTATTAAATTCCAACACAGAAGCAATTTCATAACTGCCACTACCATAGCTAAATGCTTTAACCATTGCCATAATCTTTGTATCCGGCTTCAGTAGTTCTTTGTACTTTTTTAAATTATAAATGATAGCGTCCAGGTTGATAGAAAGAACCGTATGATGAACTTTTTGTTCCAATGCATGGCTGATCTTTTCAAATTCAAATTGCCGGGCGCCCTTTATTAGAATAGTTTCGTCATGAAAATTGGAAACAAAAATATTTTTTAAAAACTCATCAGTTGACTTAAAAAAAAATTTATTTTTTAAAAAAGAAAACTCATTTTGGTTTAGAAATATATCCGGTCCTATTCCAAAAAATTTATCAATATTTTTATGCTTTAACAATGAGGCTACTTCGACGTATAACTTTTTAGACGCAATGCCGGTTTGCAAAATATCAGATAGAATAAGTGTATGCGTTTTATGTTGTTTTTGTTGAACTAAAAAGTCCAGTGCAATTCCTAAAGAATACAAATCATTACTATAACTATCATTAATAATATGGCTATGATTAATGCCCTGCCTTAGTTCCAACCGCATAGCTATCGGATATAAGAATTTGAAACGTGAAAGGACTTCCTCCTTTGTTTTATTTAAAATAAATAAAATGCATAAGCAATGGATTGCATTTTGTATTGACGCATCATCCGTAAAAGGAATTGAAAAACCAACTTTTTGGTTCTGATAAATGACTTCAATAAAAGAATTGGAAATACTTTTCTTAATTTCTTTTATCCGCAAAGAATTATTGCTTTTCTTTCCCCATGAAAATAATTGTAATTGATTATTTTTTTGTTGAAATAATTTGATCTCACCAGCCAACTCCTCATTATCTGAGCAAAAAATTAATTGCTTTGATTTTTGAAATAAAGTTAATTTTTCATTTATTTTTTGCTTCCTGCTTTTAAAACCTTCATCGTGTGCATTGCCAATATTGGTGAAAATACCAATGGTGGGTTTTATTATTCTTTCGAGGTTTTTCATTTCTCCCGGCTGTGATATTCCTGCTTCAAAAATTCCAAGATCATTGGAAGAATGTATATTTAAAACGCTCAAAGGAACTCCTATTTGTGAATTAAAACTTTTAGGGCTTCTTACGATTGAGAATTCTTTTTCAAGAAGTTGATACAGCCATTCTTTTACTACAGTTTTCCCGTTGCTACCCGTAATCCCGATTACGGGAAAATTATTTATTAGAAAAAGATTACGGTGATAAACCGCTAATTTTTGAAGTGTGGCAATTGCCTCCGAAACTAAAATAATATTTGCAAATGAAAGACTAGCTACGTCAAGGTTTTTATCATCAGTAATAAAATTCCTTACTCCTCTTTGATACAAATTTTGAATAAAAAAATTAGCGTTCTGATGCTTGTTTTTGATTGCCAAAAATAGGGTTGTTTCGGGGAAACTGATTTTACGGCTATCTAATGAAAGCGATACCGGCTGGGGAGCCAATGAATTTTTATTCAGCCATTTTCCCTTGACGATTTCAACAATCTGTTCAATAGTATATTGGATACTTACATTCAATTATGAGTCTTTAATTTTTTTAAGATTTTGATTATTTTTATAAATGGAAAACAATACGGAACCTCCCAGGCAAAGAACGATTACTAATAAAGAAATAGCTATGTGCACATTAATACCAAAATAAGAAACCAGCATTTTTGCTCCAATAAATATTAATACTATTGCGATCCCTTCTTTCAGGTATTGGAATTTTTCTACAGCGCTTCTCAATAAAAAAAACAGGGAACGCAATCCTAATACTGCAAAAATATTCGAAGTGTAAACTACCATTTTATTTTGTGTAATGGAAAAAACTGCAGGAATAGAATCAAGAGCAAAAACGAGATCGGTGGCTGCAAGCATTATCATTACGACAAAAAGCATAGTATAATGTTTATTACCATTTATCCGCATGGTAAATTTGCCACTGCTGTTATCGTTAGAAAGAGGAAGTATTTTTTTTAAAAATTTATATACTGAATTCCCCTCCGGATCAAATTCATTTTCAGTTTTTACTATGAACATTTTAAAACCTGTATAAACCAGAAACGCGCCGAAGATGTATAAGATCCAATGAAACCTGTCAATAAGTATAATGCCCACCGTAATAAAAATAACTCTCAAAAAAATGGCCAATAATATTCCAAGCATCAATACACGATTGGCGTGTCTTTCGGGAATTCTGAAATAAGAAAATATGAGGAGGAACACAAAAATATTGTCAATGCTCAATCCCCATTCCATCAGGTAAGCACTTATATATTCGAGTGCTGATGTGTGCCCGTCTTCAAACCATACAAAAATAAAAAATCCCATTCCCAGGCCTACCCAAAAAATTGTTTGGATAAAAGCTTCTTTAATAGATATAGAATGTGATTTCCTACTCAATAAACCTAAATCAAAAATGATTGCAAAGATCAATACAACGCCGAAAATAAGATAAGTCCATCCTGTTGCTGTCATTTATTACTGATTGGAATAATTGTAAAATTAAGAATTGACAATTATATTCTGTTTTAATATGGCTTAAATTTGTGTTTTTTAGGTAACATTACCGAATTACAAATCTCAGGTATTAAAAACAAAAACCTTCTTTCATTGAAGAACAATTTGCAATAATCATTTAATTCTGAAATAAATATTTATGAAATTATATACTATAAATACCGGACATTTCAAGCTTGACGGAGGTGCCATGTTCGGCGTAGTACCCAAAAGTATTTGGAAAAAATTAAATCCGTCAGATGAAAACAATATGTGCAACTGGGCTATGAGATGTATGTTGATAGAAGATGAAGGAAGGTTAATTCTCATAGATAACGGAATGGGAAATAAACAAGATGAAAAATTCTTCGGATATTATTATTTGAATGGAGATGACACTTTAGCAAAATCATTGGCAAAATATGGTTTTACAAAAGACGATATAACTGATGTTTTTTTAACTCATCTTCATTTTGATCATTGCGGAGGATCTATAGAAAAAGAAGGAGAAAAATTAGTTCCGGCTTTTAAAAATGCTATTTATTGGAGTAATGAAAATCACTGGAAATGGGCTACCAATCCAAATGACAGGGAAAAAGCAAGTTTTTTAAAGGAAAATATTTTGCCTATAAAAGAAAGTGGAAATTTAAAATATGTGAGCCATAAAGATGGAGTAGAATTCCTTAAAAATATTAATATCCGCTTTGTAAACGGGCATACGGAATCCATGATGCTTCCTCAAATTAATTATAAAGGCAAAACGATTGTTTATGTAGCAGATCTTTTACCATCCATTGCACATATTCCAATTCCTTACATAATGGCTTATGACACAAGGCCGCTCGATACATTAGTAGAAAAAAGATTATTTCTTTCTGAGGCTTTGCAAAACGATTACATTTTATTTTTTGAACATGACCCGGAAATCGAATGTTGTAATCTGCAAAGAACGGACAGGGGTATTCGAAGCAAAGAAACTTTTAAGCTGGAAAATATTTTATAAATAACTCAATTTATCAATGAAAAAAATAATTGTTTTAATTCTTGTATTATGTATGGGTATCATAATTTATCTTTTTATCAAAGAACAATTTAAAGGTATTACACTTTCATATAAAGAAAATACAACTTTATCTATCACCTATCTTATAACAGGAATATCCCTTTTAATTTTATTCAGAATAAATTATCTTGAAAAGAAAAAAGAGCAGGATTCAAATAATTAAATTGTTGAAGCCATCTTTTATCGGAAACTGATTAAGGAAGTAAGAGGGTACCTTAGGTTTCTGTATCCCATCATGTCAACTTTAATTGAGCCGACTGATATCGGGCTTTCTGCACGCAATAATAAATGATTGGCATCATCACTTACCCATACATTCATGTTCTCTCCACCCTGAAAAATTGAGCCTTTAATAAGAAGTGGCTTAAATTTTATAGCTCTGAATTTTCCGTATTTCGTTTTTATATTTTCTTTACCTTCATAACGCAGATAAAGATGGTAAGTTTCATCATCCAGGAACATGTCAAAAGGAATTTTATCTCCCGGCCTATATTTACTAAAATCTATATTTCTTGCATAATAGACAGAGCTGATTACGTCCTGAATGCATGAAGTTACCCTGAATACGCCATGCGTGCTTACTGCGATTCCCGCTTTCTGGTTAAAAGTTACATTATTATAAATTGTAGAGCCGCCTTCATATACATTTCTTATAAATTTTACAGGAAGCATGGTAGCCGTATCAATATAAGTTTCGTAGCGATCCCGAACTTTATAAAAATTATCAAAGAAAGAATAAGTTTTCCCGGTACCTACACAGTGATAAACAGGAATCCCGTTATATCTTTCAAGAGTGGTCGTAAATTTGGCTTCTCCGGCACCAACATATAAACCCAGAGTTGTGTAATAAACTTCCATAGTTACTTCTTCACCTGGTCTAAATGCTGTATTATGAACACCGCAAAATTCAACATCCTGTTGTGAGAAGCTAGTTAATAGTAAAAATAAAAGAGAGATAAATGCTTTCAAACTATTTTCCGTTTTTAAAAAATTTTATGCCCAAAATAAAGAGGCTTCCTGCTAATGCCGGGATAAATAAATTGATAAACCAAATACCAAAAGTAGTGCCTAAAATGCCTATCGCGTTCACACTATATATACCAAATAGGTCAGTACTGAATTTACCACGAATCCCCAGATCGGCGATAGTAAATGAAGGTACTATTGCCAATACCAGAAAGAGAATGCCTATAATCCAGAAAGCGTTAACCCAAAAAATTTCTACATCTAAAACCTGCAACATTAAGATATATTGTATGACGAAAACAAGATAACGAAAGAAAGATAGGGATAGTAGCCTTAACAATAATTTAGCAGTAAACTCGTCTAAAACGTTAATGTATTTCACAAATTTTCCTGCTGACGGATTTTTTTCCACCAGCTTTATGAGCCATGATAACTGAAAGAAAAACAAAATAAGGATTACAGAAACAAATGATGAAATAAATAATAAAGTCTTTAACCAGAAAACAGAAAGCCCCATTAAAGGACCTGAATGTTCACTTTGAAAAAACAAAAAATAGGCTAATCCAAAGCATCCCAATATAAGAGTGATGATAAGTTGGCTTATGCTTCCCGCAATGGATAATGAAATTGCTTTTATACGGCTTCCATCTTTTACATACAATATTCGTCCTCCATATTCCCCCATTCTATTCGGTGTATTTAAAGAAAGTGCTAAGCCCCCCAATACCGATTTATAAGCTCTGAAAAAACTCATCTTTTGTATGGGTTTCACCAAAACCTGCCATTTCTTCGCTTCCAGGCCCCAGTTCACAAAAGCAAGAGCTATTATTAACCAAAATTTCCATGCTTCTTTTCCAAATGGAGCTTCTTTGATGAGTGAGATTGACTGATGAAGATTTGGCTGCGCTTTTATTTGCTGGTACAAAGAATAAAATAACCAAAGCGCCAGCAAAGGAGCAAAAATATATTTGAAAAATATTTTGATATTTTTGTTGGGACGAATCACGAATCTTTCAAACAGAATTTTCTTTTTAATTTACAATTTCCAATTTTAAGACTGGTAAAAATAAACTTCAATTGCATAAAACTTCAAAAATAATTTTAGGAATTGATCCCGGCACTTTGATTATGGGTTTTGGAATCATTGAAGTTACTGCTTCCGGAATGACCTTAATTATTATGGATGTATTGAAACTTTCACCTAAAAAAGACGCCTATCAACGTTTACAAATCATACATCAAAAAGTTTGTGAATTACTGGAAGCGCATTCCCCAAACGAGTTTGCCATTGAAGCGCCATTCTTTGGAAAGAATGTGCAAAGTATGCTGAAGCTTGGCCGGGCACAGGGTGTAGCCATTGCTGCTGCAATGCAGGCAGGAATTCCGGTTACAGAATATTCGCCCCGAAAGGTGAAGCAATCCATCACAGGAAATGGCAATGCAGACAAACTCCAGGTTTTGAAAATGCTGCAACGTCTTATTTCATTTGAAGAAGATCCAAAATATTTTGACGCAACTGATGCACTGGCTGTTGCTGTATGCCACCATTTTCAGGGAAATGCATTACTGAATAATTCATCTAAAAAATTAAATGGCTGGAAAGATTTTTTGGTACAAAATCCGGGAAGGATAAAATAATGCCATTGTTATTAATAATAACATCAATTAAAAGTTTTTTCAAACATACAGGTCTCAAAACTGCATTTAAATTCTCTAATAATCCAACTCCATGCCTAGCTGATCTTTTAATTTCTTTACCAAAGGATATTCTTCTATTATTTTTAAATACTGCTGTTTCGTTGACAGATATACTTCCTTTGGTTGGTTTCCATTTTCGCTGTCATCTGTTATCAATCTATAAGTTAATGAACGATTATTAAAATGAGACTGAAGATGTGTAATTAATTCCCCTCTTTCTGCTTCAATAAATTTTTGTTGCAAATTATTATCTGCAATTATTTCAATACAATTTTCATCAATAATATTGAGTTTTGCCGATTTAAAATTTGACACTATCGGTTTCTTATTGCTATCAATTAATTTTTCTATATACAATCCCCAGGCAATGTAAAGTTCTTCTATGTTCAGATCTAATACATTATTATTTTTATTTTCCCGTGCTACTTTTTCCCGTATTTTTTCTAATGAAGTTAACCTGGAGAATTTGGTTTGGGGTGTATTGTGTGCCACAAAAGTATGATCTACAGCAGTTCCTGGCATCTTTTGTTTTAGTAATTCATCCTCAATGACCAATTTTGCTTCATCACTTTTTAAAGTGTCAGCTTTACCAGATAATGAAGAATTTGATTTTTTTATTTTTGAAGAATCTATAGATGATACCTGGTCCGTTTTTATTTTATGGCCAATAGGAGTAAGTGTTTTAAAGGATACAGGTTTTACATTGTCAAGCTGTTTTTTTTTTGATAATTGTCCGTTATCATTTTCCAGGTCAAGTGCCTGGGCCAGGTATGATAATTTTATAAAAGTAAGTTCAACATGAAGACGCTTATTTTTAGCAAGGCGGTAATTGATTTCCGATTCATTCAAAATATTAAGAGCGCTCAACAACCAGGAATCATTTACTCCGGAAGCTGTTTCCAAATATCTTTTTTTAAATCCTTCCGAAACTTCTAGCAAAACAGCAACCTTTGGATCTTTGCTAACCAAGAGATTTCTTAAAAATTCTGCAAACCCATTCAGCACCAAATCTCCTTCAAATCCCTTTTGATTAATTTCATCATAGAGTAAAATAGCATCACCTGCCTGCTGGTTTTGCATGGCTTCTATTAACCGAAAATAATAATCTTCATCTAAAATATTAAGATGCTCAAGGGTATTTGAATAAGTTAGTTCGCCATTGGTAAAGCTCACAATTTTATCCAGAATACTTAATGCATCTCTGAGACAGCCTTCACTTTTTTGTGCAATAATATGTAACGCAGTTTTATCGGCAATAACGTTTTCTTTTTGACAAATTTCCTGCAGGTGTTCAACCGTGTCTTTGTTGGTGATTCTCTTAAAATCAAATATCTGGCAACGTGATAAAATAGTGGGAAGAATTTTATGCTTCTCAGTAGTTGCCAAAATAAAAATCGCAAATGGCGGTGGCTCTTCCAGGGTTTTCAAAAAGGCATTGAATGCCGCAGTACTCAGCATGTGTACTTCATCAACAATATAAACTTTGTATTTCCCTGCCTGTGGAGCAAAGCGAACTTGTTCAACCAAAGTACGAATATCATCCACAGAATTGTTGCTGGCGGCATCCAGTTCATGAATGTTTAAGGAAGTGCCATTACCAAAAGAAACACAGGAATTGCAAACATTACAGGCTTCTCCATCAGGGGTGCGGTTTTCACAATTTATAGTTTTTGCTAAAATCCGGGCACAAGTAGTTTTTCCTACTCCACGTGGCCCACAAAAAAGAAAAGCATGAGCAAGCTGATTATTTTTTATAGCATTCTTTAATGTAGTGGTTATATGAGATTGCCCTACAACAGTGCTAAAGTTTTGAGGCCGGTATTTGCGTGCTGAAACAATGAATTTATCCATAATGAAAGGAAACAAATTTAAGGAAATTATCTGGAAGGTTCTTGTTTACAAAAATAGAAAGCCCAGCTATTTTAATTCAAGATCGGATGCCTTTTAAATTCTTTTGTTCTGTCAAAAAGATAACGGTAGGTGGACAGAATGCGACTTTTCTTGCCGCCTATATGTTTGGAAATATTTAAAATTTTAGGATTAAAATCACCCTGCCATTGCAATTCCAGTTCTTTATATTTTGTTTTATTTTGAATTTCTTTTCCGCCCTCATTTATCATATAATAATCAATTCCCATGCCTTGGTATTCCGGCGTTACGCCAAATACAATTCCGGTAAATTTATCATTCATTCCTTTCTTGTTCAACCATAGAAATTTTAATTTTTCAACCAAACCAAACTTACCTCTAAAATGCTTGAATATCTGGTTCAGTTCCGGAAGATTGATCCAAAAAGCAACCGGCTCATCATTATGATATACAAACCAAATCAGCTTTTCATCCATAGCCAGCTTCATGGATTTAAACATTTTAAAAGCAACTTTTTCATTTAATTGTTTATTGCCCTCGTGTGAAGCCCACGCTTTGTTATAAACTTTACAAAAATCATTGGCAAATTTCCGCAGGTTGTTCTTCTTTATATGAGTGATGGAATACTCCGGAAGTGAATTATATTTGGCACCCTGCGCAACAAATTTTTCATTTAGTTGGGTATCTACCGGAAGATAAAAACATATCTGGTTAAAAAAAACCTTGAATCCATAATTTTCAAACAGGTTCTTATAATAAGGCAGATTATAATTCATCAGATAAATAGGTGGCTTAAATCCTTCTACCACCAATCCCCACCAGCGATCTCGTTCCCCAAAATTGATAGGGCCATCCATCGCTTCCATTCCACGTTCCATAAGCCAATGCTTAGATACATCGAAAAGCATGTCTGCCGCATCCTGTTGATTGATACAATCAAAAAAACCTATTCCTCCTGTTTTTTGTTCATCACCTTTGTTTCTATATTTTTTATTTACAAATGCAGCTATACGACCTATAAGATTACCATCTTCATCTTTCAATACCCAACGCGCGCATTCACCAAAACGAAAAGCTTTATTTTTTTTAGGATCAAAGACCTCATTGATGTCTTTATCCAACGGTTGAATAAAACCGGGGTCTTCTTTATAGATATACAAAGGAACTCTTAAAAATTCTTTAGCCGATACTTTATCATAAACGGGAAAAAGTTGCATTATGTATTAAAATTAAAAATGGTAAAGTAACGTTCTAATTTTGCAAAAATCAAAAATCCGTTTTTTTTCTGAAACACTTTTAATATAATACGTTAACTATATCTGAATAATTACGATGAGGATGTTTTTGCATTTTTTTTAATTATCAGATGATCCCCCTAAATACTATTAGATTATTGATATTTCTCCATCAAGTCATACAAAATTTTTTTATCGCAATTTGTAAGAGTGGCGCTACTGTCTTCTCTCTCAAAATGTCGTTTAAAGGCTACTATAGCTGCTGAAGAATCTTTTACAGAATATCCAATGATACGTAATGCCTGTAAGTCGTTGAAATTTTGCGGAACGGAAACCAAACTTGTATCGCCATACCATAATCCATATCCATTTTGAGAAAGCAATTGCCACGGGAAAAATACATTGGGATCTTTTTTCCTGGTGGGCGCAATATCAGAATGACCAATAAAGTTAGCTGCAGGAATGAGGTATTTCAATTTTAGTGTATCCAATAACGTTAATAAACTTTGTATCTGGGGATCTGTAAAAGGTTCAAAGCCGTTATTATCTAATTCAATACCTATTGAGCATGAATTAATATCTTTATTATTTCCCCAGGAAGAAATACCCGCCTGCCACGCACGCAAATAATCATTGAGCATGTGGTGTACGGTACCGTCCCTGCAAATCACATAATGGGCACTTACCTGTGTACGCGGGATCGTAAATGTCAGCAAGGTTTGCGGACAACTGTTTTGGGCAGTATGATGAATAATAACAAATTCGGGCTTTCGCAAATTAAAATTAGTAGTTCCTACCCAGGTCCTGCGAGTATAATATTCATCTTTGGGGACATTTTTTATTTCTTTGGAAAACGCTTTTGCCTGCTTCTTATAATCCCGGTTAGTAGCCGCATATTTATTGGAAGAACAGGAAGTTATTATGAAAATAAAAATGAAACAGGAATAAACTTTATAATTCATATTTTTTGTATAAATATTACTAAAGAGTCAAAATGAATTATGACAAAATCGCAGACATCTCTTAAAAAAAAAGGAACCTAAATTAATTCCTGATTTAATATCCACTGCTCACCGTTCATTATTCATTGGTTCACATATTCCTTCTATACTGTCCGCCTACTTCATAAAGCGCGTGAGTGATTTGCCCAAGTGAACAATACTTCACAGTCTCCATTAATTCAGCGAATAAATTCCCATTATGAATAGCTACATTTTGTAACTGTTTCAACATTTCTGCACTTTTATCTTTATGCAATTCCTGGAATGCTTGTACATTTTTGATTTGAAGATCCTTCTCTTGTTTGGTACTTCTGATCACTTCTAAAGGGAGAATAGTAGGAGATCCTTCTTTGTTCAAAAATGTATTGACACCTACAAGAGGAAGTTCACCATTATTTTTTAATGATTCATAATACAAACTTTCTTCCTGTATTTTGTTTCTCTGATACATTCTTTCCATGGCGCCAAGCACACCGCCTCTTTCAGAAATCCGGTTGAATTCTTCCATCACAGCTTCTTCTACAAGGTCTGTAAGTTCTTCCATTAAAAAACTTCCCTGGTTGGGATTTTCATTTTTTGCAGTTCCTAATTCGCGATTTATAATTAACTGTATCGCCATTGCGCGGCGCACGCTTTCTTCCGTAGGAGTGGTTATTGCCTCATCATATGCATTGGTGTGAAGACTGTTGCAATTATCATATATCGCATACAAAGCCTGCAACGTAGTACGAATATCATTGAAATCAATTTCCTGAGCATGCAAACTTCTTCCACTTGTTTGAATATGATATTTCAACATTTGCGAACGTGAATTCGCTTTGTATTTATATTTCATTGCCTTTGCCCAAATTCTTCTTGCTACGCGCCCGATGACGCTGTATTCAGGATCCATGCCATTGCTGAAAAAGAAAGAAAGATTATGCGCAAAATCATCAATCTTCATTCCACGGCTCATGTAATATTCTATATAGGTGAAACCGTTGGAAAGTGTAAAGGCCAATTGTGTAATAGGATTGGCGCCTGCTTCAGCGATATGATAACCGCTTATGGAAACAGAATAGAAATTCCGCACTTTATTTTCAATAAAATACTCCTGTACATCGCCCATTAATTTCAAGGCAAATTCCGTAGAAAAAATACAGGTATTTTGCGCCTGGTCTTCTTTCAAAATATCAGCCTGAACGGTACCACGAACAGAGGATAATGCTTTTGCTTTTATTTCTTCATAAATATTTTTATCCAAAACATCTTCCCCGGATAAACCAAGCAATCTTAAACCAAGCCCATCATTTCCTTTTGGTAAATGTCCAAGCATTTTCCCACTTTCAGGAAAAACAGGTTGACCATTTACGCCAATATATTTTGGAAGTTTTATTTCTTTGTATTTTGATTCAATAATTGCGTTTACGCGTTTCCGTAATTTGTGTTCAATTATATATTTTTCGCATTGCTGATCAATAGCGGCATTTAAAAAGAAGGCAAGCAACATTGGGGCAGGGCCGTTGATCGTCATGCTCACCGAAGTTTTGGGATCGCAAAGATCAAAACCGCTGTACAGTTTTTTTGCATCATCCACACTCGCAATGCTCACACCGCTGTTGCCTACTTTTCCGTAAATATCAGGCCGAATTGCGGGGTCTTCTCCGTAAAGCGTGACGCTGTCAAATGCAGTACTGAGGCGCTTTGCAGGCTGGCCTACACTCACATAATGAAACCTTCTGTTAGTTCTTTCAGGGCCGCCTTCGCCGGCAAACATTCTTGTAGGATCTTCTTCAACGCGCTTCAAAGGAAATACCCCTGATGTGTATGGAAATTTTCCGGGAAAATTCTCCTGCAAACGCCACATTAAAATATCACCCCAGTCTTTAAATTTCGGAACAGCAATTTTTGGAATTTTTGTGTGAGAAAGGGATTCAGTAAACAAAGGCTGCTTAATAATTTTCCCTCTTACATGATATTCAAAGAATTCTTTTTGATAAAGCGATTTTGTTTCTTCCCATTCATCCAATAATTTTTTACAAACAGGTAACAATTGTTTTTCAATTGATTTTTTCCTTATCTCCAATTCTTTGATTATTACATTATTTCCCTCTTCCTTTTTTAAAGAATCATTTTTAAAAGTTTGAAGAGTCCCATCTAATTGATATAGCTGTGTTGCAATGATAGCCTGTTCTTCGGCGAGTTTGTTATAATTTGCAATTTCTTCCACAATTTCAGCAAGATACCTGACCCGTTTAGCTGGTATTATTGAATGACTGTAGCTTTCACTGCGCATTGGAGCTTTATACTTTTTCCAATCACTATCGGTCTTTTTATTTACTTCGTCAATAATTTTATTAAACAATTCATTACATCCCGGATCATTAAATGTAGAAGCCACTGTACCAATCACGGGCAGTTCATTATCTTTTGCTGTCCACAATAAATGGTTTCGCTTGTATTGTTTTATTACATCGTGTAAGGCATCAAGTGATCCTGCTTTATCGAACTTATTAATACAAACTATATCTGCATAATCAAGCATATTGATTTTCTCTAACTGAGATGCAGCGCCATATTCAGGCGTCATTACATACATACTTATATCACAATGATCCAGGATAGAAGCGTCACTTTGACCTACTCCCGCACTTTCCAACATAATAAAATCATATCCCACCACCTTACAAATATCAAGCGCTTCCTGTACATAATTACTCAGCGCTTTATCATTCTCACGAGTCGCAAGCGAGCGCATATATGCTCGGGGATGATGAATAGAATTCATTCGAATACGATCTCCTAATAATGCACCGCCGGTTTTTTTTCTCGACGGGTCCACAGAAATAACTGCAATAGTTTTATCTGAATATGTATTTAAAAAACGGCGTACAATTTCATCTGTGACTGAAGATTTTCCTGCACCACCTGTTCCCGTTATGCCAAGAACCAGACTTGTAGGTTTTCCATCAGATTTTATTTTCACTCTACGATTAACAGTTTTTAAAACCTCTACTTCTTCTCCATTCTCCGCTTTGGTAATTGATGTAGCCACCAATTTTATATCCCGCCACTCACCCAAAATATATTTTCCATTCCTGCCTTTGCCATTATTTAGAGGAGTTATCTTTCCGGTCTCCCCTCCTTTGGAGGGGGTTAGGGGGAGGCTGCATTTCTCAATTACTTCTTGTATCATTCCCTCCAATCCCAGCTTTCTTCCCTCATCTGGAGAATAAATTTTCGTAATTCCATAAGCTTCCAATTCGGCAATTTCAGAAGGCAAAATAGTTCCACCACCACCGCCAAATATTTTTATATGACCGTATCCATTTTGATCCAGCAGATCTTTCATGTATTTAAAATATTCCAAATGACCGCCCTGGTAACTGGTAATTGCAATTCCCTGTGCATCTTCTTCAATGGCACATTCTACAATTTCATGTACACTTCTGTTGTGGCCAAGATGAATAATTTCTGCCCCTTTACTTTGCATAATCCTGCGCATAATATTGATTGCTGCATCATGTCCGTCGAATAGCGAAGCGGCCGTTACAATTCTTACAGTATGATTTTTTTTACCCGCCATGCTTTATTATATTTTATTACTAAAATTTACGAAGAGTAAATTTTCATTTAATGTAAAATTACAAATAAAGAAAAGGAAAATAAGTCCTTATAAATTCACAAACTTTAAAATAAAGGAAAAATCTAACATAGCATTTGAAAGTTCTTTATAGTAATATTTACATGATGGCGAAATTTATTTTTTAGCCGTTATTCTTAGCTGATAAAAGCCCTTCGTATATAAAGTACTTTTTGGTATCTCCCTTTTAGCCTAATTGTTCATTAATAAATTTAAATGTATGCGATTGTTTAATCTGGTTTAAGACAAAATTGATGAAGGGGGTAACCAGTTGAGCAGGCTATTGTTTTTCCATACGTTATTTGTTTCAGTTTTTTAACTCACATAATCAATTGCCCTTCTATGCCCGACTCCCAAAGTCTTAAATTGCGTAGGTGTCATTCCTGTAAGCTTTTTAAATTGCCCACTGAGATGCTGAGTGCTGCTGTAACCCAGATTGAAAGAAATCTGGCTTAATGAAAGTTCATTATAAATAAGCCATTGCTTCGTTTTCTCTATTTTTTGAAGAATAAAAAACTGCTCGATGGTAATGCCCTCCACTTCTGAAAATAATTTGCTTATTGAAGAATAATCTTTGAATATTTTTTTACTCAAATATGTATGAATGCTAAAATGCTCTTCGATATTCCCTTCCTGCACTTTTTGAATCAAAAGTGTTTTTACTTTTTCAATCAATTGTGTTTTCTGGTCATCTAATAATTCAAAACCCACTTTCTCTAAATCTTCAGAAAATTTTTGCAATTGTTTTTTACCGGGTGTTTTTATTAATTCGATTTCTCCCAGTTGCACATATTTTGATTGAAGATTATTTTCTTTCAAAATGCTTTCAACGCTCATAATGCAGCGCGGGCAAACCATATTTTTGATAAAGAGTTTCATCGTTTTAATTGAAATTATTTATTCCTCATTGGTTTCAACGCTTCAGTCCATTTCAATAATTCATGTAGCATAATGCCGGCAGATTTTGTTTCCAATTCATTACCATGGAAAATACCATTCTCATCAATTTGCTTTTCAAAAAATTGCATGCTTACTCCTTCAAATAATGGAACCATCTTTACAGTGGTCATCGCCAGTTTACACATTTGCGCAGACCGCAAACCACCGGAAATACCACCATAACTAACCAGGCCGGCAGGCTTATAATTCCATTCTTTAAATAAAAAATCAATAGCATTTAATAATGTCGGTGGCATGCTATAATTATATTCAGGAATTACAAATACAAATGCATCCGCTGCATCTATGGTTCTGCTCCATTGTTTCGTATGTTCCTTAGTATAACGCTGTAACTTCGGGTGATTCGGTTCATCTATTAAAGGAAGATTAATATCTGCCAGATCTAAAACTCCAACATTGAAATTGATTTGTTCTTTAGCAATTTTTATAAACCAATTGGCTACTGAGATCCCTTTTCTTCCCGGCCGGGTGCTGGCAATGATTATTTTTAATTGGAACATTATGGAATGTTTATTTTAAACGTAATAATGTATTTTCAAAAGTAATTTATTAATTGCATTTGGGTTGGCTCTCAAAAAACATTTAACGGAAATGTCAAAAACTGTTTATTTAAAACCACAATCAAAGAAATTTTTTTTGATTCAGTTGATTTTTTTCCACACTCCCTTTTGTAGGTAGTATAAAAAAATCCCGGTATTAATTTTGTTTACGCTAAGTTCAAAGAGTGTTTTTTATTTTCTCATTAATAGAAAAGGTATAAGTGAAACCTGATGTAGCTTATTCTTGAATATTACCAATTTTATTTTGAGCCATGATAGATAATTTTACAAAAACGAACCCTACTAACCCCGTTTATCCGATTGCTGATGAAAAATTGCTTTTCAAAAAATTCAAAAAAAAGGCTTATGAAATTGTAGATAATGCACCGGAAAAGAAAAAGGAAATTATTGTGAAAGCTGTTTTTTTCCCACTATCTTACATTCTTACTTATACTACTGCATTGATTTTTGGATCAAATACACTTGTACTCTACTCCTGTTATTTCCTGTTAGGAATACTGGTGGTACTTAACTTTTTAAACCTGATACATGACGCAGTTCACGGCACTAGGGGTCTATGCATGAACCGCTCGTAAACATCCTTTCTTTCCATCCGTCATCGCGGGTCTGCAACATAGAGCCATCGGCTTGCACATACAATATTTCATCCTTTCTAACAGGCTCCAGAGAGCGGCTCTCATTTACTTCTTTTTCCGCCTCTTTCCCATAAGTGTCTGTCACACGGTATACTTGCGCAGCACTAACT
>DATKQQ010000010.1:0-5867 GCA_035532615.1 Hanamia sp. | reverse complement strand
CAAGTGAATTTAATGGTGAGTGGATACAATTTGGAAGTTCCAAATTTCCTAATTGGAAAGTTGTTTGTAATTATTTGTTAGAAAGGTCCCAAAATCTTTAGTCAATAAAACAAGAGCGTATGCAAATATTTCAGGGGAATAGAATCTTATAAAAGACTGAAGCTCATTATTTCGATATCCTACTTGTTCAATTTCCTCCAAATGCTTATCTGCACTCAATTCTGTAGCAATTCTGTATTAACGTTTCATTGTTAAGCTTATTCATAAATGCATCGTCTCATATGTATTCAATCACCAATTAAAAATACAATTATGAAAAAGTTTATTACCATATTATTCTTTGCAGGGTTTTTAACCACTGCTTCTTTTGCCCAATCCGGGCACCGTCAGCAAAATAACAACCAATCTTACGGTAATGGATACCAGTCAAACCAAAATTCCGGAAACAATCGTGATCAATATTCTCAAAACTCCCGTAATGAAAATAGTGGTTACAGGGATAATGAGCGGAATAACCGGAATAATGAAAATGATTATGGGTATAACAATGACAGGGATAACCACGAAAGATATATGAGGGAAGATAGATATCATTACCAAAATCACAATCACAGGAGATTTGAAGATCATGACAATAGAAACGATCACAGGAGCTGGTAATTCCATCAAGAATTAATCAATTATACAACTTGAAGGCTGTCTCGCAAGAGGCAGCTTTTTAATATCCATCATCAGCGGTATATCTTGTGTATAGGGGATCTGAATTCAATGATCCGATCAAATAATTCCAGAAATATCAATTTTATCCAGGTAAGGCTCAAGTTTTGTATCAGTTAAAAATGATGTGAATTTTGTAATTACGTTTTGGCATCGTTATATTTTACTTCTAACATAAAAGTTACTAAGCTAATATCAGGAATATCCACATTTTTTATCAAAATGTTCAATAAGGTGTTCAACGTATTTAAATAAAACTTCGTCTTTAATCAAATTCCTTTAGGGCATCGAATTTGCAAAGCGAAATCTCAACCATTTTATATTTTTATTGTCAGTGAAATCATATGGTAATTTACAGAATTATCTTAAAATATTACAATGAAGTATTACGGGATTAAAGTAATGGTTTTAACAGTAGTAAAAGCTGAATCGGAATCAATATATGCGAATCTAAAGAAGAATGGCATGATTTTTAGAGATTTAAATAAAACTTATAACATGTCAAATGTAAAAGATCAAATTAAAAAAGACGCTCACAAAGCAGAAAAGAAAATGGGAAATGCATCTCATGAAATTGCTGACAAAACCAAAGGCGCAGCAGAAAAAGTAAAAGGTAAAGCGGAAGATTGGGGCCACAACCTCAAGAAGAAAAATTAAGACACTGTGCCTATCGGCTTTTCATTTTTATGCGCAGGAGTTTTGACGTAGTGATCCATGATGGACACTTTTAGGGGTAACTATCATGGATTATCTTGGCATATTAATTTAATATTGGAAATGCCCACGTTTTTCTACCGTTAAATTCATCAACTGATTAAAAATGAAGAGGTTCTAAAAATTCTCAGAAAGCGCGAAGCAAAATTCCCCAATACGTGCATTATCGGCTATTCCTGGGGCAATCCTCTGGAAACTCCGATAAAAAAAGGTGGAATACTGTTAGATATGATAGAGGCTGCTATATTGCTCAATATAACTCCACTTACTTTACGACGATGGGCTTTAACCGGGAATATGAATTCCAAAAAGGTTGGCAAGAAACACTTATATGTGAGAGAGAATTTATTTTAATTAGCTCGGATAAATTTAAATATTCGAAAAATAAGGAATCAATGACAAAGTTAATGATGGAAAGATATCTAAAACAAAACTGAGTATTGGATCTACTTAATACTTGAGAAAGATTTTGTCGGTTTAATCCCCTTTATATTCTCATCTTATCTTATAACAATGCTGCTAAAATTCTTCAAAAATTTTAAAATACAGCAAGGAAAATAATGAGTCTTTTGAACGAGCACTAAATAATTAATTCGTAATGCCCGAACAAAGCGAAAATCTAAAGGCTGTTTTTTTATATATTTATTAAACATTAAAAAACTAAAAATGAAAAAATATCTATCGTATTCGATCCTTGCCTTCATTTCAATTTTCTTCAGCAGCTGTCAGGTCATAGGGGATATATTTAAAACCGGCGTCGGAGTAGGAATCTTTATCGTTGTGGTGGTTATTATTGTAATTGCAATGATTTTTAGAGGCAGGTCAACAAAATAACGCGACTGAAAAATGAGCTCATCCAAGAAAACAAGTTCTAATTTTTCAAGGAACTTGTACTTTTTGTAAATAAGATTGGTAATATAGTTTGGGTGCTGATTATTGAGAGGCTCTGAAATAAAATGCGTCATCTTTTCGTATAGGAACTGGATTCACAATAAAAGGCACTTTGAATTGGCAGGGACTCCGACAAGGGGCCAAGCGTATATTTCTAAAAAGAGATTTTTTTAATTTACTACCATAAAAAAACCGTTTAATACTGAGCCTGATATTAAACGGTTGAAGAATGCTAAAAAAATTTTGCTCAACTTAGAATAAGGTAAGACAAGGGATGTGCCAAAAATAGACCAATATACAATTTCGATTATTTATCGGGACCTTAAGGCATTAATCCATTAGGCAACTTTGTCGAAAATCCAAAATGGGAATAACTCTTTTATTTCAAATAAACCTCTCATTTAATTAATGGCCTTTGAAGTAATGTTTAAAAAACTAGAATAATCCTTCATCATTAAAAGAAAGATATCCATTCTCAACTATTATCAGATGATCAATTAACTGCACATCGATTAACTTCAATGCATCTTTGATAGTTAGTGTTATACTTTCATCCGGTTGACTGACTTTCAAATTGCCAGAAGGATGATTGTGAACTATCATTACATGAGTGCACATACAATGTAATGCAAGACTTACAAGTAATTTTAAATCAACAATACACTTAGTCATGTTTCCTGTTGATAATACTTTCCATCCTATTATATTTTTTGATTGATTGAAGAATAGAGCTGCAATTTGCTCTTGCAGATTTATTTTTTCTTTTTCCCATAATGTTTTTATTAATTCATAAGCCTGAGATGAAGAAGATATAATCGTATGATCTGTTATTATTGGTTTATAAGTAATCTCAATTTCAGCAATGGTCCAGGAGCCTTTTAGTTGTTGGAAAATCTCTTCCTTAGAATTTTGCTTTTTTGACTTCACTATTTATCAGGAAATTATATTCGGTGAAGATCAATAGGCAAGGTTATTATTCCAACTATGATGTATTCCTACATTTTCTTAGCACGCACTCATGCCAGCTACAATAACAAAAATTAGCCACTCCATATTTTTAAATTACGTTTAACCCTGTAGGTTAGATTAACAAAGGAGTGAATGAGTCAAGGATGTTTTTAGAATCGTTATTAATCTCATTTTAAACACCACTCAATCTGCAAAAAAATAATAGATGATAGAATGCATTGATTAGAAAATAAATGTTTTGGAGGGATGTTAAAAAAAATATAACAAATATCTATTTTGCAGGACTATAGATTTAATTAGCGGTTAAGCTGTGATGATTCTTCGAGCTGCATTAGTTCATCCTTATAATCTGACCGAAAAGACTTGTAATCATTCATAACTTTTTTTGTATACAATAATGCGTAATCAATAACAGATTGATGCCATTGGGTATCCGATGCAAATAAAATTAAATCATCAGCAATACATGAACCCTGACGTCCGCTGCTACTGAGATAGGAAGAAGCAGCTATTACAGCCATGTCTTGCATTACACAGCTAATTTTTTTAAAATTATTTTCAATCAATTCAAAATTAATTCGATCCTTTGTTGGTTGCATTTCCTGCATTACATAAGACTGGCCTTTAAACATGTTGACACTTAATTGTGCCGGTGAAATATTTTGCATTCTTTTTTGTACAGATATAATTCTTTCGGCCTCTGATTTCCAAATGGGCTGAGCGATGTGGTTATATGGAAGAAGAGATGAAGGAGTTGCCTGTTTCATATCAATTAACATAAACTTTTCCGAGTCCTTTACTTTTTGAATCAGGAAAAGATATCTTTTCACTCCGATACTTCCCGTACCGGCAATTCTAAAACAAACATCTAAGACTTTATAATCATTAGGAGGTGCATTATTTGATTTCATCCACGGAATAAAATTATTAAACAGTTCCTTTTTTTGAAGTTTGCTTATTTTTAAATGTTTATCAATTCCTTTGTCAAGTTTTAATTTACCTTTTACAAATTTTGTCCTTTCGTTTATTAATGCTTTTTGTTTTACCTCACTCGCATTTTCGAGAAACTTTTTTACAATGCCGGTGGCAGTTTGGGGTTCAATATACCGGGCATTGCCTTCGGAGAGAACTTTTGCGAAATCTTTCAAAAATAGTTCAACAGCTTTCAGTGCCCCTTTATCTGTAATTTTCAATGAGTCGAACGCCAAAAATATACTCGTAACCATTCGAACTATATCCCATAAAACGGGGGCAAGCATAGCTTCATCAAAATCATTTAAATCAAAATACACCAAACGGTTATCGCCCCCATAACTACCAAAATTTTCAACATGTAAGTCTCCGCAAGTCCAGCAAGTAGGTGATTGAGGCAGAGGTTCGGCCGCCCTCAAATCTTCATAGAAAATGTGGCAGGTTCCGCGAAAAAATCTGAATGCATTCTCTTCCATCAACTGGTATTTCATGGAAGCAAGCTCAGACTTTGAATGGCTATTAAATTTTAAAATTCTTTCTGTTATTTGTTGCATTTTATAATTATTATGTTGTAGAATTTGAAATTTAATACAAATAGAAGCATTCAGGATGAGGACAAAACCATTTCAGTATATTTAGAGTTTTTCTCGCATACCAATTTCTTTGATTGTATATGAATGAATTTAGTTTGTTGTTTACCCTTATTGATCTTAATTTCCTTCCAATAATTTTATCAGAATTGAGATCTACAAATTTACATTCCGTAATTAACCTAAATATTAGTCCATTTGACCTCTGTTTAACTATATACCATATTTCCCCTCGCACAAAACGATCCATCTCTCTATTAACAGTTTCTATCAACTCATATTTTGTATCCTTGCCATCTACTATAGCCCAAATTTGACTGTAGTTTTCATAATTAAATTCTATTTTTTTTTCATAATCAACTCAATTATATCCTCGCATAGTAATTTAAGGTTATCAGTCCAGATGGCAATCTTATGGTTGCCTTTCTCTAATACTTTTAGGGAATAAAGGGTTGGGACTAAATACCGTCGTAAATACCCCCTTTGATATATCTCCAAAAATATTTATCTTCTTGTCTATCGTGAATGTTTTCGGCAGTACAGGGTTAGAATTTTCTCTTAATATTTTTTGGTTATTGAACCATAGAGAATTTCTCTCCCGATAGTATATAACGTCGTATTCCATTGTTTTAAATTCTTCTATCATCAGATCCTTTTCGAAATCAAACCGGTCTACGATATAAACTTTACCCTTGTATTTACTATTTTGATCTCTGAGAAAGGGGTTCCTGTTTTTGTTAAAATAAAATTTATATGGTATTCGTCCGTAAAACTGAAGTATTCCTGCGACTTTTCCCTTGACTCCAGTTTGACTGCTTTCTACTTCACCATAAATTATTTGTCCCATGAAGTACCCATTAGCATCTATTTGAGTTATAGGTATATACGCTTAGGCCGCCCAAACTTTTATTTTTTGTCACCAATTCTCTTTGGATTATTTTTTACCATTCTTTCAATCAGTTTGTGAAAAATTGTGTCCATATTATTTCTCCGATTATATCTATAGTGGTATTC
>DATKQQ010000009.1:0-20529 GCA_035532615.1 Hanamia sp. | reverse complement strand
TACAATGTCCACCAACAATTGGAACAGAAATAATGAATTCAATTTTTTCGGAAATTTATTTGCAGAGGTACATCCCCTGAAGAATCTTGTCTTCAATTCCAATTTTGGTTACATGTATGATAACACGTACCAAAGGCAGATTCTTCAGGAATACTCAGATGGTTTTATCAGTAGGGTAGTCAACAGCCTTAACATCAATCAAGGTAATGAATTAGATTTAACATGGTCCAATACCCTGAATTACCATCTCAGTGCGGGCCACAGCAGGGCGGATTTCCTGCTGGGGACGGAGGCTATAACACGCACATACAACACCCAGGGTGATTATAAACAAGGATTCGCCATTCAGAATAATAATTATTTCTACCTGAACGCAGGTACGGGTCTTACCACGAATAGTGGAACCTCCACCGGGGATCAGCTATTATCCTTTTTCGGCAAAATAAATTATGCGTGGTCTGACAAATACCTTGCTTCAGTGACTCTCAGGCAAGACGGTTCTTCCAGGTTCGGAGCCAATAACCGATATGGATTGTTTCCCGCAGCCAGTGTGGGATGGGTAATAAGTAAGGAGCCTTTTTTTAGGAATGTTCGTTTTATATCGAATCTTAAACTACGCGCTGGAGGAGGCGTTACAGGTAATCAGGAAATTGGTGACGATGCTAGTTTGGGGTTGTATCAGACCAATTATGGAACCATAGGGCAACCGGGGCCATCAAATATTTGGAATGCTCAAGCTTTTGCCAACAACGGAACAGCCTATGATATTTCGGGGGCCGGTACGGGATCGCTTTCTTCTGGGTATGTGTCTGTTCAGGCAGCCAATCCAGCATTGAAATGGGAATCTACTCTTGGATTCAATGAAGGCATTGACTTTGGAATTTTACAAAATACGATTTCCGGCTCCTTTGATTATTTTTCCAGGAAGACAACTAATATATTAATTCAACCTCCCTATGCAGGAATAGAAGGGGAAGGGCAGACCCAGTGGGTAAATGGCGCTTCCATGTCTAATAAAGGATGGGAGTTGGAGCTGGGTTACAATGGCCAAATAGGTCAGTTATCTTACTCTATAAATGGCAACCTATTTTCCTTCCGCAACAAAATCACTTATTTACCTGCGTCTGTAATAAGTGCCTACCCTGGTGATGTACAGCAAACAATTCTGGGGCATGCTCCGTCAGAAATGTTTGGCTATGTAGTACAAGGCATATTCCAAAATCAGGCGGAGATAACCAAACACGCCACACAGCCTGGGGCCGGAGTGGGAAGGTTGATGTACAAGGATCTTAATAATAACGGGCAAATAGATGTATTGGATCAAACCTGGTTGGGTAATCAACTGCCTAATTTAAATTATGGATTAATGGTCAACTTGGGGTATAAAGCCTTCAGTTTTTCATTTTTCCTGCAAGGAATTCAGGGAAATCGAGTAAACAATGGCACTAAAGGAGCAACAGACTTTGTCGGATTAAATCCTGGAGTAAACGTTGGTTCGCGTACGTTAAATGCCTGGACCCCGGAAAATACCAAGTCCACCATTCCAGCTTTGTCCCTTGTGGATAATAATGACGAGCAAAGATTCTCAAGCTACTATGTGGAAAGTGGTTCTTACATGAAATTAAGGAATATGGAACTGGGATATAACGTTCCTTCCAAGAGCCTACAACACCTGGGAGTAGATCGGTTAAAGGTTTACCTTATGGGAGAAAATCTTCTCACAATCAAGAAAACTCATGGATCCGATGCTTTTACCGGACCAGATCCCGAAAATCCTTCGAGTCTTTACCCGATCCCTCGAAGACTTACAGTTGGTGTAAACATCTCTTTTTAATCGTCAAATTTTATAGTTATGAAACAGAGAAAAATTAATTTAATCATCTTGAATATATCCATTATTTTACTTGCTATTATAGGGATGTCTTCGTGTCGTAAATTCCTGGATTATACTCCTAAAGGAACTGTTACTGCATCCGACCTTACTACGCCAACTGCAGCGGATCAATTGGTTATAGCCGCTTATGCCTCATTAGGAAATTCTGATTGGGAAAATCCTATCGGTAGCATGTGGTTGTATGGGAGCATCCGCTCCGATGAGGCATTTAAAGGTGGAGGCGCCATTACGGATAATGTGGAATTCAACCAATTGGAGCAGTACAACCAGATCACTACCGACATGTCATGTATTGATTTGGAATGGGTAACGCTTTTTGCCGGTGTGGCGAGGGCAAATGTGGCCCTTAGAGCGATAGATAATCTATCCGTGACTGAATACCCTAATAAGTTGGAACGTCAGGCAGAATGCCGTTTTCTCAGAGGGCACTTTTATTTTCTACTCAAAGAGTTGTACAAGTATGTTCCCTATGCCGATGAGACGGTGTCGACTGACAGTTTACCCTTGTTGTCTAACCGGCTGTATTCGAATGACTCCTTATGGGATAAAATTGCCGATGATTTTCAGTTCGCAGCCGATAATCTGCCGGCTACTCAATCGGATGTCGGCAGGCCAACTAAATGGGCAGCAGACGCTTATTTGGCGAAAGTCAGGCTTTATCAAGCCTATGAGCAGGATGGGACCAATCAGGTGACCAGCATTAATACACAGGATCTTGAAGACGTAGTCGCATTGACAGACAGTGTCATTCAATCAGGTAAGTATAGCCTGTTCCCGAATTATGCGGACAATTTTACTTTGGAAAATGAAAACGGGCCGGAATCCATATTTGCCATTCAGTATTCCATCAATGACGGAACACAAATAGGCAGGCTGAATATGGATGATGCTGTAAGTTACAGTATATCTCCCCTGTACGGATGCTGCAGTTTCCATCTTCCCAGCCAAAACATGGTCAATATTTTCAAAACCGATGCAGATGGTCTGCCTGAGTTTGGTTACTACAATGACACTTCCTTGCTGACTGAATCGGATTATATGAACAATGGTATTGACCCCCGTTTGGATAATACCTGTGCTATACCAGGACATCCATTTAAAGATCAACCTGACGTGATATTTGATTCCAGTTGGGTTCGTGTGCCCCAGATTTATGGGTATCATGATTGTATGAAAGAAATACTGCCGGCTAATAGCCCTGGGCTAACGAAAGTAGGTCCATTTTTTGGCAGTTCAAAGAATATCGATATCATCCGTTATGACGATGTGTTATTATGGCGTGCGGAAGCATTAATTCAGTTGGGGCAGCAAGATGAAGCCTTACCTTTGATCAACGAATTAAGAACGAGAGCAGCCAATAGTCCGGTAAAGACTGCAGATGGCTCTAATGCTTCCAATTATCGAATAAATACTTATCAACCAGGAGTGAATTGTACATGGACACAGGCGTATGCCTTCGAGGCATTGCAGTATGAACGGAGGTTGGAATTTGGTATGGAGGGCACCCGTTTCTTTGACTTGGTAAGATGGGGTGTTGCCGCTGATACCCTTAACAACTTTATATCGGTAGCAAAAACGAGGTTCAATTTCCTTAAGGATGCACAGTTTACAAAAGGGAGGGATGAGTACCTTCCTATCCCGCAGGCTGAGATTAATCTAACGCATGGCTTATATAAGCAGAATAATGGATGGTAAATTTTGGTGCTTAATCTTGTAGAACCTGTAGTGTGAATTTTTGATTTGATAGTAGTGATTATATAACCAGTAAACTAATGTTTTTATGGAACCTGGATTGCATAAATAAAAATAAAGCCAAATTATAATCATGTAAATTGTACTGAGTTAGGGAAACATTTATTTGTGACCTTGAATAATATTCTGTTCATCAATATAGTAGTAGTTGAACTTCAAGAAATCTTTAATCTTATAATTAAACCGATTTATGAAAAAAATAATTGTTTCCTGTTTCTTGCTTATTGTTTTTCACTATAGTTATGGGCAGCAGTATAGTGTTGAGTATCACCCTTCAATTCAATCTACTAAAGATCTGCAATATTTCAAGCCAATTGGAAATGTAGATGTTGGGGATTGTATGCCTTTCTTTCGTGATGGTACTTTTTATTTGTATTGGTTAGTTGACTCCTTGCATGGCATGAATTTAAACGGATTGGGGGGGCACCAATGGGCATTAAGTACAACAAGGGATCTAAAAAATTGGAAACAAGATTCCATAGTCATAGGTATTGATCATGAATGGGAGAAATCCATTTGCACAGGATCTGTAGTATATTATAAGAAGAAATATTATGCATTTTATGCAACAAGATTAATAAATGATGAAGGCAAGGTAAATGAACAATTAAGCTATGCAGTCAGTAATGATGGAATCCATTTTGTTAAACAAAAACCCAATCCTTTTTATAAATCGGCCCCCGGGTATAGTCAACGAAATTTTAGAGATCCAAAGGTATTTGTGGATTCTGATGGAGTATTTAATTTGTTTGTAGCAAGTCAACAGGATAATTCGGTTATGGCTGATGCTTCTGGATGCTTAGTGCATCTTACTTCTCATGATCTGAAAAGCTGGCATGTTGAGAATCCGGTATTAACCGGTCAGGGATCTGTGCCTGAATGCCCGGATTATTTTTATTGGAAAAGATGGTATTATCTTGTATATAGCGATAACAGCAATACCTATTACGTAAAATCCAGAAACCCTTATGGACCATGGGAGGAGCCACGTTTCGAAGCTCTAAATGAGGATTGGGCAAATGTGGTAAAAACCGGTGAGTTTACAGGGGGAAGAAGAATTGCAGCCGCTTGGATTCCATCAAGAGCCGGCGACAAAGATAATGGCCATGAAATTTTTGGAGGAAATATGGTCTTTAGAGAACTAACTCAGGAGTCAGATGGTACATTAGACACAAAATTTCCGCCGGAAATGATTCCGGAATCCGGAAATCCTATAACACTGAAACTTACCCCTGATTTATATGCGAAAATTTTGAATAATAATAGTTTTATTATTAATGCTCCAAATGGAGTAGGGTCTGTAAACTGCAAGGAAATTCCAATGAACTGCAGAATAACGTTGGAAATTGATCCGAAGGGAATAAATGAAGACTATGGGATTTATCTGCGCTCTAACAACAAAGCTATTGGTGGTTACAAACTTAATTTTTCCGCAATTAATCAAACGGTAAGTTTAGGGAACACAAGCATTCATGCGGTAACTGGGTTAGATCGGGTTATTAAAGTTGATATTATTATGAAGGGTGATATTATTGATGTATGTGTTGATAGCAGAAGATGTATTGTTAACCGTACCCCTGAGCAAAAAGGTAACTTTTTATGGTTTTATGCCAAGCACGGTAAAGTCAATTTCAAATCTATCAAAGTTCGCCCATTATTATAAAATAAATTAAAGTAAAATCATGTTACTTGGATTTGATATCGGAGGTACAAAAAGTACAGTAGTAATTGGAAAAGAAGGTTTGGATGGGGGCATTGAAATTATCGATAAAGAGTTAATGCCAACTAATCTACCTGTAGGTCCAATGATTGAATTATTGCTCGTGACAGCTGAAAATTTGCTTTTCAAAAATAGTACTAGTGCGGATCAGTTTGATGGAATTGGTATTAGTTGCGGCGGTCCCTTGAATAGTAAAAAAGGTCTTATTTTATCACCGCCAAATTTGCCTGGATGGGACAATATCCCTATTGTTGAACTCATTAATAACCGTTTCAAAATAAAGCCTCTTTTACAAAATGACGCTAATGCTTGTGCGGTTGCCGAATGGAAATATGGAGCGGGGAAAGGATATAATAGTTTGATTTTTTTAACATTTGGAACAGGGATGGGAGCAGGACTGATTCTGGATGGAAAACTTTATTCCGGAATTTCGAACCTTGCAGGCGAGGTCGGACATATCAGGCTTTCTGATATGGGGCCGGTGGGTTTTGGGAAGGCTGGTTCTTTTGAGGGATATTGTAGTGGAGGGGGTATTGCACAACTTGCGCAAATAAAAGCTCTGGAAAAATTACAAATGGGAGTAAAACTTTCATTTTGTTCAGGATTTGAGGATTTACCAAAAATTACTGCAAAATCCGTAGCAGAGGCAGCCAAAAATGGGGATGAAGTCGCTTTAAATGTGTATAAAATTTGTGCTGAGTACTTAGGTAAAGCCCTGGCTATATTTATTGATATTTTAAACCCTGAAATAATTATTTTAGGAAGCATTTACGAAAGAGCAAGACCGTTGCTTGAACCAATATTGTTGGATGTTATACAACGTGAAGCTTTAGCTGATTCAAAAGATGCTTGCCTTATAGTTCCTGCAGGATTATCAGAGAATATTGGTAATATAGCGGCTCTTTCTTTAGCCTTAATAAGTAAAGAAAGTCGATAAATAAGATTTTAATAACTGTTATTTAAATAAATGATTGGGAGGCTCTTTGATAACTTTGATTTTAAAAAATCCGAATTCAATTTTATCAAAAGCTTCCCTTCTTAATATGCCATCATAAAAAGCGATAATGAAAAAATTTCTTTTAACAACATCTGTCATCTTTTTGATCATTCTTCAATCCATCGGGCAGCAGGTAAACAATAGCTTTAAAGATGCTGTGGCAGACTGGTCACTTTCCAATGTGAACGACATGACTATCCCAAACAGTCAATTAAAAATACATGGTGACGTAAAATTCGTACAGCTCACAGCTGGCGAAGCAAGGGATTCAAAGATAAGGGGTGGCGATGGTATTGCGGCTAAATTTAATGGGGGATGGTTGGATGCTGGGCAGGGTGCAAATAATGAATTAGACGTTTCAGGCTATAACCTTTCCATTTTAGTGAGAGTAAAACCTGGTGAAGTCAACGCTTTTACGCCATTGGTGGACAAAGCAGGCAATGATCAGAGCATAGCTTATTGTCTTGCATTAACTAAAAAGGGTAATGATGTTTATATTGAATCACTGGTGGGAAGCGATGACATAGGAGGTGCCTATTTTTTAAAATACAAACTGCCCGCGGCCGAAGTTAACCGGTGGCATGATATTATTCTGCGTTTTAACGGGAAGATATCCCAGTTGTATGTTGATGGTTACCTTAGAGATGATGAAGTGACAGTAGGTGAGATACGCGACTGGAACAGGAGGCCATTACTTATAGGAGCAGAATATAAAAACCAATACGGATACGTTGATGGTAATGCCAGCCAGGTAGAAGCCTCATTTACCGGACTCATCGACCATGTTGCTATTTGGAACCGCTATTTAACGGATAACGAAGTAAAAGTTATGTCGGGCGTTAATGAGTTAAAAGATGGTCGTCCTGAATATTATAAGGAAAAATACCGACCCCAGTTTCACTTTTCAGCAAAGAAATACTGGCTAAATGATCCTAACGGACTTGTATATTTTAATGGTATTTACCATCTTTATTATCAATATATGCCTCCTCACCGGCCAGGCGCATACAAGGACTGGGGCCAGGCAATCAGCAGGGATCTGGTGCATTGGGAACAGGTGCCCTATCACCTGACACCGCAAAAGGTGTGGGGTGGATGTTGGACGGGTTCAGCCGTAGTAGATATCAATAATTCTGCGGGGTTTCAAACAGGAAAGAGTAAAACCATAGTGGCCATTGTAACACTTGGTGGCGAACCCAAATCAGGCTTAGGCCCTTTGTGTACTCAAGACATTGCCTATAGTAACGATGGTGGAAAAACATTTGATTATTATGATCAGAACCCGGTCATAAAAAATATTAATGGTTATAACCGCGACCCTAAAGTAGTTTGGGACAGTACGTCGGGAAAATGGATATTATCCTTATATATGGATAAGGAAAATGAATTCGACCTATTTTCTTCCTCAAACTTAAAAAGCTGGAAATATTTAAGTGGGGTTAATCTCCAGGGAGTTAGTGAATGTCCGGGTTTCATGCCATTGCCGGTAGACGGTAACAAATCTGACATAAAGTGGTTATTCTATGGTGCAAACGGCCACTATGTGATCGGATCATTCGACGGGACTAATTTCACCCGGGAAACAGGAGTCTTAAGATTGGACTATGGCATGAACTATTACGCTGCCCAAACCTGGAATAACGCACCCGGTGGCAGGTGTATTCTAATTGCGTGGATGCCTACCCAGCAGTATCCTGGGATGCCCTTTCAGCAACAAATGACCTTCCCAACAGAATTAACCCTACATAATACACCTGATGGTTTAAAAGCCTACAGGATGCCTGTACCTGAAATTAAAACATTGTATGACAAAAAATATGAATGGACTGATAAGACCCTGAAGCCTGGAGAGAATATCTTTAATAAATTAAATGGTCAACTCTTTGATATGAATATTGAAGTTGATGTTAAAGACTCAGCTTCATTTACTATAGGTCTCCGAAATATTGCCATTCATTATAATACATTAACAGGAATATTATCGTGTGGCGGTGACGAAATGAAAATAAATCCAGAACGAAATTCATCTAAGTTAAATAAAATCGATAACATGGGTCAGGCATTATTAAAGTCGGTAAATGGCAAGATCAAGCTTCGCATATTATTAGATCGCACCAGTGTCGAAATATTTGGCAATGACGGAGTGGTAGTCATGTCTTCTTGTTTTATGCCTAAAGATGATGATTCGAATTATTTTTTTAGCGCAAATGGGGAGGTAAAGATTGAAAATGCAGTTGTTCACACATTGAAATCTGCGTGGCTTTCCTCTGCTAATATAGTTAACGTGAAATAAGAGATTCACTAAGATTTTTGAAGAAGATTGAACTATTAAAATATCAATTTTTTTGTGCTGGTCGATTAGGCAAAGTTGGTAATTCCTGCTAAATCACCTAAAGTGACGAAGAACCATCATGGTAACCCCTGATTCCAATTTGGGTAGTTCTTCTTTAATTTTTTGGTGGAGGCATGCCTGGTAAATGAAAATGAATATAAGCAATTTTTTTGAATTAATTTGGTTTAATCGTTTAAGGCACTTAATTTTGACTATATATAAATTAGAATAAAATTAATGTCCTAATTAATTCATTTGAAAGTTCTTTGAAAGTCTTTACAGATAAGGACCATATACTTGATGATTTAAATTTGCCAATTTTCATAACCTTCTGAAAATTGGTATATAATATGAGCAAGTGTAAAATCATCCTCGGAAAGTTTTTACCTTTTTTTAGTCATCTGTATTCGATGCATGTGTTACCAGATACGAAGATAACAAATGGATTAATCAATCTAACCCATGGAATCAGTTGCTTTGTATTGATCGAAAAGCGCTTTAATCTTTAGATTAATAAAACTTTATGATCAGAAAAAAAATGGAAACTGTGATTTGATGACAACCGACCTCGGGTAGGTTTAAATTGAATTTGCATTGCATTAAACTACAAATAAGAAATAGGATTATTGGATTAACGGATCAGACACCCAATTTACATCACCTTTGACATAGCCTCATATCTCAAGACACCAAAGATCAAACATGAATTCAATTTAAAATCAATCTAATTTAATTGGTTATTAATGTTAAATTATAATTAATGAATAAAATAAGTTTAAAGGATATTGCTAAACGTGTAGGAGTGTCTACCGCGCTGGTATCTTATGTTTTAAACGGACACGCAGATTCAAAACAGGTAAATAAAAACACTGCTGAAAAAATTAAACTAGCTGCTGAAGAATTAAACTATGTCCCTAATCATATAGCAAAAAGCTTAAAAATGAGTAAAAGCAATACTATCGGATTAGTAGTAGCGGATATAAATTATAGGTATAGCACTGGGATTACCCGATCGATTGAGGCTGAGGCAAAAAAGAATAATTATACGGTTATATATGGAAGCTCAAACGAAAATGAAGAAGATTTTTTAGAGCTTATAAATGTTTTTGCAAATAGAAGAGTTGATGGTTTGATTATAGTTCCAGTTGAAAACTCTCAAAATGATGTGTTGATATTGCAAAAAGCTGAAATACCCTTTATTCTGATTGATAGGTGGTTTCCTGAAATTAAAACCAATTATATCGTAATTGACAATTATAAAGCTGCCTATAAGGCAACTGAATACTTAGTTAAACTAAAACATAAAAGAATTGCATTTATTAATTATAATACGACTTTATTTCACTTGCTTGAACGAAACAGAGGTTATTTTGAAGCTTTGAAAGATAATAAAATTGATATCGAAGAGAATTGGATACAATATATTAATAATGATAATGTAATTGATGATGTACAAATAGCAATAGATAAAATACTTAAATTTTCAAATCCTTGTGATGCCATATTCTTTGCGACAGATACACTGTCTTTGGAAGGATTAAGATATTTTAATAAGCTGGGAATTAAAGTACCAAAGGATATTTCAGTTTTAAGTTTTGATGAGTCTCAAGCTTTTGATTTATTTTATTGCCCAATTACTCATTCTAAACAACCCTTGGAAGAAATGGGGCAATTGGCAGTAAATACTTTAATTCAACTTATTAAACATAATAAAGTAAATATGCAAATAAGTTTGGATACTGATTTAATAATAGGTAAGTCATGTAAAGAATAATAATTTTTTTTTAATACTTTAAACGTTTAAATTATGGTTATACTGTTTTTTACATATAATAATTAATAATAAAAATTTAAATGTAACTCCTTAATATTTATATAATGCAAAATAAAGCTAAAGCTAAAGTACTATTAATGTCTATGATCGCTGCTACCGGAGGACTTCTTTTTGGATTTGATACTGGTGTTATCTCAGGGGCTTTACCATACCTTAAAGAATATTGGACGTTAAGCGATACAAGCCTGGAATGGCTTACAACTGCTGTTTTAATTGGTGCTGTAATAGGAGCAATTACTAGCGGCAAATTATCTGATTATTTAGGTCGTAAAAAGATGATTATTATTAATGCATTTATTTTTATAGTTGGCGCATTGGGATGTGGGCTTGCCAAATCCTTTCAATTCCTGATTGTAATGCGGATAATTGTTGGGATTGCAATTGGCATTACTTCATATGTTGTCCCTATGTATATTGCAGAAATTTCACCTGCGGCAAAACGAGGAGCCCTTGTTACATTAAATCAGCTTATGATTACAATAGGTCTTTTAGTATCCTATATGACCGATTATTTGTTTTCGAATAACAATAACCTGGCTTCCTGGCGTTGGATGTTTATAGTTGGTTTATTACCGGGGGTTGTTTTATTCATCGGTATGTTCTTTGTACCTGAAACACCAAGATGGCTAATATCGAAGAATTTTTTGGAAAAAGGTAAAGAAATACTTGAAAGTATCGAAGATCCGGCTATTAGTGAAATTACATACGATGAATTAATAAAAGATAATGATTCGGCTTCGGATCAAAGATCGGAATTGAAGGAAATATTTAAACCATGGCTAAGAGCTCCGTTAATTATAACAGTGGGAATTTTCTTTTTTATGCAATTTTCAGGAGTTAATACAATCATTTATTATTCACCAATCATATTTCAAAAGGCGGGCATTATTGGAAATTCTGCTTCAATTATTCCATCAATAGTTATAGGCGTGTTTAATGTGCTTGCTTGCGTTGTTTCAATATTTTTACTTGATAAAATAGGTAGACGTAAATTATTTATGATTGGTATGATAGGTATGGTACCTTCATTAGCAATTACAGGTATCTGTTTCATATTCAAGACTGAATTAGGAGACAGTTTAATTTACTTATCAGTAATAAGCATTGTTTGCTATATTATTTTTATCAATATAAGTCTTTCTCCATTAGGTTGGTTACTCATTAGTGAGATATTTCCCATAAAAGTCAGGGGAGTTGGTATGAGCATTGGTTCCTTGTCTCATTGGGGATTTAATGCCATTGTAGCCCTCTCTTTCCTCAGTATTGTAAATAGAATTGGAATTGGATGGACTTTTTGTATATATGCCATCATTTGTTTTATAGGCTTGATCTGGGGATATTTTTACATTCCTGAAACCAAGGGGAAAACGTTGGAACAAATTGAAAAGCATTGGAGACAAGGCAAAAGCCCCAGGAGCTTATAAAACATTTTTACCAATAAAATTAAAATTTAAATAAATCATGAAACAAGCCGTATTAGAAACTCCAGGAGAGATTCGATTTAAAGATATCCCTATGCCGGATGATCTAAAGTCAAACGAAATATTATTGCGTATAAAAAAAATTGGTGTCTGCGGATCAGATATTCATGTCTTTCACGGTAAACATCCTTTTGTTAAAAAATACCCCGTAATACAGGGACACGAGTACAGTGGTGAAGTGATAAAAGTGGGCGAAGATGTAAAACTTGTTAGGCCGGGAATGAAAGCTACCGCCAGGCCCCAGATAGTCTGTGGCCATTGTCCACCATGCCTGAGAGGGCAATACAACATTTGTCAAAACCTGACGGTTCAGGGATTTGTGGCTCCTGGATCAGCTCAGGAATATTTTGTGGTAACCGAAGATCGGGTGGTTGCTGTTCCAGATGAAGTATCTTATGAGCAGGCGGCACTAATTGAACCATTAGCAGTTGGTGCACATTCCACACTAAGGGCTGGAGATTTGCATAGTAAAAATGTGGTAGTCGCGGGTTCGGGAACAATTGGAAACTTTATAGCCCAATTTGCACTAGCACGAGGTGCTAAAAAACTCCTAATGACAACTGCAAAAAGTGACTTTAGATTAGGAATAGCAAGAGAATGCGGTATAATAGAAACTGCAAATCTATCCAGAGAAAATTTTCCGGATGCCGTTAAACGGGTATTTGGAAATGAAGGATTTCAGGTTGGATTTGAGGCAGCTGGTGCTCAAGGAGCTGTGACTGACCTCATCGGAGGTGTTGAAAATGGAGGAACAGTAGTGATTGTGGGTGTTTTCGAAGAGAATCCAGTAGTTAATATGGGATTTTTAGGTGAGCATGAATTAAATGTAATGGGCAGTATGATGTATCGTCAAGAAGATTATGTGGAGGCTTTAAAATTTATAGAAGAAGATAGAATTAAGACCGCTCCTTTAATCACAAGCAGATTTCCTTTTAGTCAATATTTAGATGCTTATAAATTTATTGAGAAGCAAGGCGACAAATCATTAAAGGTAATGATAGATGTTGCTGGTAATTAGATAGCAAATAATAAAATAAAAAGTTATGAAACAAGCTGTTTTAAAGGCGCCACGAATAGTTGAAATAAGGGATGTCCCCTTTCCTCGTGAATTGAAATCCAATGAGATTTTGCTTAAGATTCATCGCGTAGGTGTTTGTGGTTCCGATGTGCATATGTATTATGGTAAGCATCCATTCGCTAATACCTATCCAATGGTTCAAGGGCATGAATATGGAGGGGAAGTAATATCGGTTGGCCCAGGTGTCACACACTTTAGACCAGGAATGAAGGCAACTGCCAGACCTCATTTGACGTGTGGAAAGTGCCCAGCCTGTTTGCGAGGACAATATAATGTTTGTCAAAATCTCCAGGTTGAAGGATGTGCTGGCCCTGAAGGTGCAGCCCAGGAGTACTTTATTATTCCAGAGGATCGAGCAGTTATTATCCCAGACAATATGAGTTATGATCAGGCAGCCATGATTGAGCCAACCGCAGTAGGCGCACATGCTACTCGTCGGGCTGGTGATCTTCGAGGGAAAAATGTAGTAGTTACCGGTGCTGGGACTATTGGGAATTTAGTTGCTCAATTTGCAATAAAGAGAGGTGCCAAGAAAGTCATGATTACTGATCTTGTTGAATTTAAACTAGATATCGCCCGCAAATGCGGAATTTCTGAAACAGTTAACCTGAAAAATGAAAACTTTCATACTGCTGTTAATCGGGTTTTTGGAGATGAAGGATTTCAAATAGCATTTGAAGCCACAGGAGCTCAGTCTGCATTAACAGATGTGATTTCTGGGATTGAAAATGGAGGGACCTTGATTATTATTGGTGTGTACGTAAAAAGCCCTATAGTTAATATGGGATTTTTAGGTGAACACGAATTAAATGTAATAGGCAGTATGATGTATCACCATGAAGATTATCTAGAAGCTGTTGAGTGTGTTTCTAATGGGGAAATTAAAGCAACACCGTTGATTACTCAATATTATCCATTTGAACAATATTTTGATGCCTATAAATTTATTGAAAAAAATACTGATGAAGCTATCAAAGTTATGATTAAAGTTGATGAACCTTATTAATTAATTATATAATGAAACTTTCAAAAAGAAGTTTGCAAGGCATTTCTCTAGAAAAGGGGGTAATCCTTCCTCAACCTGTTGTTTTTTATCTTCCAGAGAAAATATTACAATTTGGTACAGGTGTTTTTTTAAGAGGCTTAATTGATTTTATAATTGATAGAGCCAATAATAAAAATGAATTTAATGGGAGAGTAGTAGTAGTGAAATCCACTTCTGTTGGAAGTACCGAAATGTTTAAAGATCAGGATAATCTGTATACTTTAATCATGAAAAGTATTGAAAACCAAGTGGAAGTTGAAGAAATAGTGATATGTGCAGCAATAAGCCGAGTAATAAATGCGGAGGCCTGGAGACAGGTCTTGGATTGTGCAGCTAATGAGGAATTAAAGATAGTTATTTCTAATACTACTGAAATTGGGATAATAATGGAAGACAATGATTCTATTGCTTTAAATCCTCCAAAATCATTTCCGGCAAAACTTTTAAGTTTTTTGTATGAGCGTCATAAAATATTTAATGGGTCACCTGAAAGCGGTTTGATAATTATTCCTACTGAACTTATCACGAATAATGCGACAAAACTTAAGGATATTTTAAATCGACTGGCTTTACAAAACAAATTGGGAGATAGCTTTATTAAATGGCTAAACGAATGCAATGATTTTTGCAATTCTTTGGTTGATCGAATTGTACCTGGCAAACTTCCGATTATAGAGCAATTTGAAACTCAAAATAGGCTAGGCTATGAAGATGATTTAATGATTATGAGCGAAACATTTGGATTATGGGCGATTGAGACTTCAAATCCGAAAACTCAAGGTCTTTTATCTTTCAGCAAAACTTTTTCAGGTGTCCACATAGTTCCGAGCATTGATAAATTTCGAGAGCTAAAATTACGACTATTAAATGCTTCACATAATCTATCATGTGCATTAGGGTTTCTTGCTGGGTTTAAAACTGTAAAAGATGCCATGGCAAATTCTGTTTTTGATAAATTTATGCAGAAATTAATAAATGAAGATATATCTAAAGCAATTGTATCTGAAAAAATATCAATTGAGGAAGCTCAGGAATTTGGAACAAGTGTATTGGATAGATATCGTAACCCTTACATTAAGTTTGAATGGCTAAGTATTTGTGTTCAGGATACATCAAAAATCAGGATTCGAGCTGTTCCTGTGGTTAATCAATATTTTGATAAATATGGCTTTGTCCCTGATAGTATATGTCTTGCGTTTGCTGGCTATATTTTATTTATGAAAAGCATCCGTGATTCTACCGGCAATTATATTGGGAGTCTAGATGGGCAAGAATATATCATTAATGATGATTATGCTGAAAATCTTTACTACAAATGGAACAATCATATAGGGTTGAATTTAGTGCAATCTGTACTAAGCGATAAAATATTATGGGATATTGATCTAAATAACCTTTCCGGTTTTTCACAAAGGGTATATTCTTTGATGGAAAATTTGCAAAAAAGCGGGTTTTTTAATACAGTGGGATTACTTGAAAACTAAAAATGTATATTATGAATTTTTGCGGAGTTATTACCACCATTAATCCTGAATCTAATAGATCTCATTTATATTGGATAGCAAGAGCCGGAAAGGATCCTGTAAAATTATTTAATAATATCCAGGTTGCTATCCTTTCTGGCCCTTAAAACCCCAGACCAGGGATTTGCTTAGGTCGGAAAGTGTATTGTTAATTTCAAAAAAATTTTTAGTCATAAAAAAGAGGTTGATTTAAAATATTTTTTTGTAGTGCAGAATAAATGCCATGGTTGGCTTTTTTTGCTACTGTTGTGACACAAGAATTATAGGATTATGTATAAAAAAAGGGAAATGGATATATCGCAAAAAGAGAATTACATGGACAAGCTTTAAGATGAACGATTAGATAGACGAGCTTGCAAGTTATCATCAATGCATTATTTTGGTTGAACCAGTAGCATCTATGAAGTATCGTCTAACGAAGCGGAAAAAAGCGGCCTTTCGTTTTCTGGATAATAAACGAGTAGAAGGTAGCTTTTTCAGTGTGGGCAAGCCTGGTGGCGGTTCGTACACAGGAAGAAGCGATAGATTTAATACCTATGGGGGCTGCGCGACTAAGGATCTCTGCATTTCCCGTGGTGAAATAAAACTTAAAAAAAATAAAAATAAGCCCTGATAAAAATAAACTTGTTTAAATAAATGCGAATGATATCAAATCAGGCTGTTTAAACTTTTTCTCATAATCAAGCAGTAGGTAAAAAAGGAGGTGTAACGGTTCTTAATCTTATCAACTGGCAATCTCCTTTTGTTTTTTATTAAAATGAAACAGTAATAAGAAAAAAATCACATTCATGAAAAAAATATTTTTTATTCTTCTATCTGCCCTTGTTCTAACTATCGGTAATGTATATTCGCAAAAAGAAAGAGCCGTTTGGAGTAAAACGAAAGCTAATGAATGGTATGTGACAAAAGGGTGGTTAAGAGGATGTAATTTCATTCCAAGTTCTGCCATCAACCAGTTAGAAATGTGGCAGGCCGCTACATTTGACCCTAAAACGATTGACCGCGAACTGGGTTATGCTCAATCTATTGGATTTAATGCCATGCGTGTTTTTTTGCATCATGTAGCGTGGCAGGAAGATCCTTCAGGATTTAAAAAAAGAATGAAGGAATATCTTACCATCGCCGATAAACATCACCTCGGAACCATATTCGTCATATTTGATGATTGCTGGAACGATAACTACCACGCAGGTAAGCAACCGGCACCCAAAACCGGAATTCATAATTCCGGATGGTTAAGAGACCCGGGGACGCGCTATCACACAGAACCCTTGCTGGGAGATACTTTAGAAAAATATGTAAAGGATATCATGACTACTTTTAAACATGATAAAAGAATATTACTTTGGGATTTGTATAATGAACCTGGAAATTCTGATTATGGAAATAAAAGCATGGATCTTTTGCAAAAAGTATTTACCTGGGGGAGGAAGATCAATCCGGATCAGCCTTTATCCGCGGGTGTTTGGAATAATAATTTGACGGATCTAAATAAATATCAATTAGCGAATTCAGATGTAATTACTTACCACAATTATGATAAAGAACCGGAACATGCAAAAGTGATTGATTCTTTAAAATCTTATGGCCGCCCTTTAATTTGTACAGAATATATGGCAAGAACAAGGGGGAGTTTGTTTGCCACCATTATGCCTTTACTGAAAAAAAATAATGTAGGCGCTATCAATTGGGGATTGGTTTCCGGCAAAACAAATACCATCTATGCGTGGGATAGCCCCATGCCAAATGGCGGGGAACCAAAGATTTGGTTTCATGATATCTTCCGGAAAGACGGAACACCTTTTAGTGAGGATGAGATCAAGTTGATAAAATCGTTGACAGGAGCAAGGTGAGTTTTCAACAGAATGTGTTCCTCTCCCTCGGAATTGTGCCCTGAACTAGTCGAAGGAGGAGTTGGGGTGTGATTTTGATATGAATTATATTTCAATTGAAATTTCAATAGACCGGAAGGTTTGTAACGAATTAAACAATAAACCAATTAACCAATTAACAACGTGAAATCTATCCTCCTAATATTCAGCCTTATTTTTATTTCGGCTTCCTCAATCGAGCAGGTACATAAAGCCCCCGCCTATCCGCTCATAACCCACGATCCATATTTCAGCATCTGGTCAATGACAGATACTTTAAATGCTTCTCCTACCAAACACTGGACAGGCGCTGATCAGCCAATGATAGGAATGATAAAAGTAGATGGCAAAACTTACCGGGTAATGGGTAAAGAAGGAAAGACTTATGAAAATATTTTATCCACCACCGATGAAGAAAGTTATTCTGCAAAGTACACAGAAACAGAACCTATGGATGGTTGGCAAAATATCTCCTTTAATGATGTTTCATGGAAAAACGGTAAAGCGCCTTTCTCAGATAATAAATCTAAGGGCGGAACAAATTGGGATACGGAAGACCTTTGGATACGCCGCGTTTTTAATTTGAAAAAAACTGATTTGAATAAACTTTTTCTGAAAATAAAACATGATGACAATATTGAAGTGTATTTGAATGGACAGGAAGTATATCATTTCACAGGTTGGACAGGAAAATATAAATTTATTCCATTGAACAATGAAAGCTTGAAAAAAGGTAAAAATTTGTTAGCCATTCATATCGCCAACACTTCAGGCGGATCTTTTTTAGACGCAGGGATTGTAAATGAACCGATAATCAAAGAAGATGAAAACGTCATCCAGGCAAAGCAAAAAGGCCTGACCATGAATGCTACTCAAACCATTTATGATTTTACCTGTGGACCTGTGGATGCCACACTTACATTTACTTCACCACTTTTATTGAAAGACCTTGATCTTATGGCAAGACCGGTTTCTTATATTACTTATACTGTAAAAGCCAATGATGGAAAAACACATAATGTACAGGTATATTTTGGTGCATCCACCGATATTGCCGTTAATACGCCCACACAGAAAGTTGTGGCAAAAAAATATAATTCTTTAGCGTTAAATATTTTAAAAGCAGGCACACAAGAACAGCCTGTTTTGCAAAAGAAAGGAGATGATTTGCGTATTGATTGGGGTTATATGTATGTAGCTGTTCCTTCTTCTGAGAAAGCTAGACAATACGTCAGCACTGCTTCGCAGGCGATACCTTCATTTGTTTCCAATAAAGAAAGTACTACAGTAAACGAAGGGGAAAGCCTGTTTTTAAATACGTTAATTGATTTGGGAAAAGTAAGCTCTGAAGCAAAAGAAAGATATTTTTTGTTGGGTTACGATGACATTTATTCCATCCAATATTTTCATCAGGACCTGCATCCATGGTGGAACAAGGATGGGAAAGAAACTATAGAAAACGAACTTTCAAAGGCGGCAACGCAATATAAAAGCGTGATGCAACGATGCGAAGATTGGAACAAAAAAGTTTATAATGACCTGGTAAAGGCGGCAGGAAAAACATATGCCGATATTTGTCTGATCGCTTATCGTCAAAGCATTGCTGCTCATAAATTATTGCAAAGCCCCCAGGGAGAAATTTTATTTTTATCAAAAGAAAATTTCAGTAATGGCTCCATCAATACAGTTGATGTTACGTATCCATCTTCGCCATTATTTCTTGCATACAATCCTGAATTATTAGAAGGAATGTTGAATGGCATTTTTTATTATAGTGAAAGCGGACAATGGAAACATCCTTTTGCAGCACATGATTTGGGCACTTATCCAATTGCCAACGGGCAAACGTATGGTGAAGGAATGCCCGTGGAAGAGTCCGGTAATATGGTTATCTTATCTGCTGCTATCGCTAAAGTTGAAGGCAATGCAGATTATGCAAAGAAACATTGGGAAACATTAACCACCTGGACAAACTATCTTATGAAAAATGGTTTTGATCCCGTAAACCAATTGAGTACTGATGATTTTGCAGGGCATCTTGCGCGCAATGCAAACCTTTCTGTAAAAGCCATTGAAGGAATTGGCGCTTATGGAATGATGGCTGATTTGCTCGGTATGAAAAAAACTGCTGAAAGGTACACTGATACTGCAAAAAATATGGCAAAACGTTGGATGGTTTATGATGATGAAGGCGATCATTATGCATTGACTTTTAATAGAAATAATACCTGGAGCCAGAAGTACAATATGGTTTGGGATAAAGTGTTGGATCTCAATTTATTTCCAAAAGAAGTGATGGGGAAGGAAATTAAATATTATCTCACCAAACAAAATGAGTTTGGATTGCCACTCGACAGCCGTAAAACTTATACAAAAAGTGATTGGATCATGTGGACCGCCACCATGGCTGAAAACCAAAAAGATTTTGAAGCCTTTATTGACCCGATATATAAGTATGTAACTGAGACGCCTACACGAGTTCCACTAAGCGATTGGCACGAAACTACCAATGGAAAACAAGTAGGATTCCAGGCAAGAAGCGTAGTAGGTGGCTATTTTATGAAGTTGTTGAATTGGGAAATAAATAAGTGAGTGGTTAATAGTGAGCATTTTTTTAAACCTTTACAGAGCGTGCCCCACTCCCTCTGGAATTGTACTTCTGAGCTTGTCGATGGGGAGTTAGAGGGAGGTAAAAATTAATAATTATGAAATACTTACCTGATGGTTTTAAAGTAATTCCGAATTAAACATTTTATATTCCGAATGACTGAAAATTAGAAAAGGCAGGAAACAAAAGGCAATTAGCAAAACTTTTCCCAGATAAAAAAGAGATGATAAAAGATTTTGAAAAAAAATAATACTATACTTCGCAAGGGACAAAACAGTGAATGATTTTATGCGGCCGGGACGCTTTCTTCGGCGGCCTGAACGATTGCCCACTTGATGGTTTAGACCGCTAACGTGTTCCGACCCTTCATCAGAAAATTCATTAATTTACCCCT
>DATKQQ010000008.1:0-16751 GCA_035532615.1 Hanamia sp. | reverse complement strand
TTGTGTATGGTAAATCATGTCTAAGCAAAGGGTATAGCACATCATATTTACAAACGAAATCATCGCGTTGACTTCGTTGGATGGCGGCTGCTTGCTACGGTTGCCCATTTCAAAATCGTTGATGATTAAATCAAATGCCTCATAATAAGTCTGACGAATATTTCCTTCTATCCCCATCAGCATATCAATCTCTGTACTGGCCGGAATCTGCAGCATCAGGCTTTCTATTTTTTCTATCTGCGGCGTTGTATCTTTTGCTCGGTTGTTGTAATAGCGCAAATTTTTCAACATGTTGAAAGCTGCACCTTCTATGAACTTCTGCGCAATTACCATTCGCTTGCTTAATTTAGAATAGGCATCCGTTTGAGCTACCAAAACCTTTCCACTAAGTAAATATTCTTTGGGCATAAAACTGCCGGTATAATGTTCATAATAATCAAAAAAGTGAACGCTGATTTGTTCTTTCCCCAAAAAATTATATAACGCGCTGTTGGCATCCAATGCTCCGAAAGTGTAGAGATTATCCACGCTTTCCACTGGGATATATTTTGGTATTCCTTCATTACCATCTTCGCCAACGGGCACAAATTTTAAAGTATTGTCTTTGCGGCTCATTCGCCCGGGGTTGAAGAGGTAGTAGGATTTTTTCATAATTCATGAATATAACAAAGGTCATAATAAGAACAACTCTTGCAAATTTTGCTGTTAATTCGTGGTGGGCAGATTTCACTTTGCTGCAATTCTATTATTTTAGTAACAACTGATTTTAAATAATTCGTGTCTGCTTCTGTGAGTGAAATTTCTTTCGTCTCACGAAGTTTGGGATATTCAATAATTGCATGAACTCCGGATATGCCGTTTTGCTCCAATAACCAGATATAGTATTTTACCTGCCATTCATGAGCCTCCTCTATTTTGTCGCTGCGTTTTATTTCATGGATAATTTTTGCTTTGGCATCATAGAAATCAATTTTTCCAAACAAATCCACTTCGTTTTTTAGTGTAAATGACATATCAATTTCCCTGTATTTTTCAGCTCTTTGAGGGTAGCTGGTCTCGTGCAATAATTTTCCATCGGCCACTATTTCAGAAGTATGTTCCATGTTGATGCCATTGGAAAACAGCCAAAGTTTACGGTGGCAAATATGGTAATAATTAATGTGGGTGGCGGTGATATTCATAAAACAATTTTAATAGAGGAAACCAAAAAGCCAAAGGGGAATTTTATTTCCTGCTCCGGCAAGGATATCGTCAGAGGCAATATATGCCTTGCTTATCCCACTTAGCTGTTTGCCGGATTTAAGTTTGCCACCAACTTCTATTATCTTATTATCTACAAAAAAGTCTCCTTCTTTTGGATAATATACTTTATACCCGCTATTGATTAATTGATTTAATAAAAAAGACTCCCTGATACTTCCAATATTGGGATCAAGCTGTAAGGCATAAGATAAATTGGTATTTTCAAGGTATATTTTTTCAGGCTTTTGCAATAAAGAAATGCCTTTCCCTTTGGCATGAAGGGTATTTATCAACAGAGCTTTTTCCAGGTATTTCAGATAGTTGTATATGGTATCACGACTGATATTCAGTTTGCGCGCAAGTTCGGCAATATTGGGTTGAAAAGGAACCGACTCTGCCAAGATGGCCAGCAATTTTTTTAACTTTAGCGCAGTGGATGGCGTATAACCATCCGTGTAAGCCATATCAATATCCAGAACCGTATTGATAACCTGGTTTAATTTGATGATATATCCCGCTTCATTTTCAGGGAATGAAAAAGGAAGGCAACCGGTTTTTAAATACTCCTTAAATAAGGGCAAAATATGCTGCTCTTTTTCTTTGCTTAATTGGGTCGTCAATGCCCTGTGATGGGAAATGATATGGTCAAGATCTACGGCCTTTATGTTTATCTTATTTTTAAAAATAAGAAATTCGCGAAAAGACATTCCGGGTAAATGATAGGTAAAAACGCGACGGCTCAAATCTGATTCTCCCCTGTAAATATCCAGTGCAGAAGAAGAGGAAAACACTACCCGCAACTCAGGAAAAGCATCATACAATACTTTCAACTCTCTTGACCACAAAACATATTTATGCACTTCATCCACAAACAAAAAGCGGCCACCCAATTTATAGAATTCATCAGTCAAATCGAATAAAGTACGGTTATAAAAGTAGGGATGATCCAGGCTCACGTAAAGGGAATGGGCCTTTTTATCCAATCCAAATTTTTGCCTTTGCAGCATCAGCGTTGTTTTGCCGACGCCCCGCGCTCCTTTGATAGCGATCATTTTTTGATCCCAATTGATGGTATCAAATAAACTGCGTTTAAAATCAGCGCTAATTTTATTGGCAACAATATCATTATAATAATACAAACTATCCATAAATATGTAGGTTCGGTTCGACAAATATAGTTAAAAGGTGTCGAAAGTATAGTACATGTTTAAATATCCTCATTTTGAGATTACTGGATTTTCGTGGTAAATATTATTGAGCATTTCCTATCTCCTTCATTCAATCGCAAAAAAAAGTTTTGCAGCAGTAAACAAACTTTTTTTGTAGATTTCTATTTCCATATTTTAAGACGTGAACAATATTCCGAAAGTATGTTCCGGTTCCTCTGCTGCTGATACCCATTTTTCTATATCTTCCAACTCGTTCTCAATAGTTTTAGGCTTCCTGTATTTCTTCGGTATTTCTGAATGATGCGCTGCGGAGAGGTCGGCGGAAGGTGAGTGACAAGGGTAAATAGTATTTGTTATTTCTGGGCTTATAATACCGATTAGGAAAATAATTTAGGACTATTCACTATTTATATTCGGTATGAATCTACCTTTATTATTAATTTTCTAAAGACTAATTCTAACATTTTCTTACTTATATTTAAACCAATCAATAATTATGATTGATTATAAAACTATAAAAAAGATATGTGGGCAAGATAGTGTGACAGCACAGTCGGTGGTGGATCATTTTCTGATTCATTATGCAGCAAAGCAGAACAACCTGGAACTTGAGGCAAGCCAGAAACTTGCTAAGTACAAACATATTACCGGTAAACAGGATCCCAGTTGGGCTAAGTTTCTTAAAACACAATATATAGCACACAGGATTTTTAGAAAAGACGGCCTGATCAAAAAATATCTTAATCGCAGCGCTTTAAAGAACCTGACTCGTGAAGAAAGAAATTACCTTGAGCGCGAGTCAACTATTCCCTGGCGTTTTAGTTTCAGTATGATCACTGCCAACCCGAAGCAGGATTTTTATGAAATGGTGGATGTATTTAGCGAAGAATCTTTTTTGCTTTATTCGCCCGGTATAAGCGCAATTTTGAAAGCGGGTAAAAGGCTGTTATGGTTTAATCTTATCGGCTTCAATGGATATTGCTGGCAAAGTTTTGGGCCTATTAATGGTTACAGGAGTTTTGAGCCTGATGATATTTTCTTTTATGCTACAGAATTAGCTCCTTCTATAGAATATGAAGATGATGTTATTAAAGATATAGATAACAATCCGGTTCCCTACATGATGCTTTTATCGGGAAGTGAGTACCCCTTGGCTTTTCATAAAGATGAACAATTCGTTTTTAGCCAGGGAGATTATGAGGCAGATTCTTTTGCCCTGAAGAAATCACGGAAGCATTTTGTAATTGAATCTGTTGGGAATGTCCATCGCTATGGCCTGAAAGAATGGAATGGATTTCCACATTTCGCTCAAATTTACCATGATGAAGATACCCAAACTTTATTGCTCACATCCATGACGGATAAAGGTTTTTCACAACTTGTAGAAACAGTGAACTCAGAAGGCCTTAACCTATCGGAATATCCTGGCATCCGGTTGAACCCGACCATGCTGACCACAGCGGGTGAGATTTTAAAAAAGCAAATCGAACTGAATGAGTACGAAAAATTATTTATCAAAAAATCTACGCCTATCGAACAAAAGAAATTGGATAAGATAAACAATATGATTGAACTAATGCTGCCCGATATTAATGCCGGAAAGCATCCCGATTTGTAGGCGCTTGCCCAAAAAACCGGAATTGATATAAGAACAATTAAAGATATTGCTGCACGACTGACCGATACAAAAAATCGAAATACAAAGACTTGAAAATCTTCTATCAGAAGATAAGAGATTGCTTCTTTTAGCTTTCGACAGGCGATTTACTATCTCCCGGATTTTTAATTGCCGGATTTATTGTTCCATAATCTTTCAGCAAGTATTCCGGCTACATAATTTTCAAGGCATTTTTTACGAAAAGCAAACCAGACTTCTCTTTCAAGCGATTGATGAATGATATGATTAAAGTGCAAGAAAGGTTTTCGTCCTGATAAAGCTTCTGACAACATTTTGCTGAGGTTGCTTTCCGGCAGCGTACCTACAAAACGTTCCATAAAAGAAAATGAAACATGCGATTCCGGCGGATTGATGGTAATCGTTTGTTCCCAATCCCAGTCAATCCGTTTCAGGTCTTCATAAAAAGGATCCTCTTCTTCCGCATCATCATCCGCATCTTCTTCATCAAGTATTATTGTATCAACAACTGACTGTGGAATCTCAATTTTTTCGAGCGTGGCGAGATTAATATAACAAACCAGTCCTGCACTAAGGCTGTCTGCCGTATCTTTTACAAAGGATGCAAAACGTTCCGGAATACTGATTGCTTCAGTTGCTGCATCATCTTCTTTATAAAGTTCATTGAGCATATACTGATGCAGTTTTTCCAGTAGCTCCCGGTTGTCTTTAAATGCACGGAGCATTAAAAGGATTTCGTCTAAGAGATTGTTGGTGTTCATTGTTTTTGCCAGTGCCATTGACTGTTGTATTTTATTATCTTTTATCATGCTGAAATATTGTTTTAGAGAATTTTAGCATAATAAAAAATGATGTTTCCATAATTGCTCTAAATTAAAAAATCTTCGCCTGATATTTTTATCCCTTTATCTGAATCATAAGCGTCAATGCTAAGTTTGTGCAGTTCATTATATTTTTCATTATGCCCCAAAACCGGCGCAATGTCTTTATTTCTCAATCTTACAGAAACAATATGATTTGACATAGTTTTCAACAAAGTTTGTATTTTCAGATTCAGCACTTTAATTGCTGCCCAATCTTTCTGTTGTGATTGAATTTTGCTTTGCACTTCCTTATTCAAATCCAAAAGCGTCTCAAAGTTTATATCATCTTCATTTATTGGTACATAATATTGTCTTTGTTCGCCATAGGTCTGTTCATCTATCAATTGAAACTTACCAATCTTAGCATAAGCACATTCTTTAATATCCTCTAAAAAATCAAGTTCCAAATTGAATGCCTTTTGGGAGTGCTTTGCGAAATGTAGTTCTGTTGCAATTTTATCAAAAAACACCTTTTGAACTTTCAGTAATTCTTTTTCTTCAAAAGCAATTTTCAATCCTAAAGCATTTTTGGTAAAAATCAAAATGCCTTTATCTTTTCCACTTCCATAAATTAAATTGGCTCTTGATTTTCCATCTTTTACCAAATTGAAAAGAACAACTTTTCCTAAGTTTTCCAATTTGCCGTTTCTATTGCAACGTCCAGCTGATTGAACAATGCTTGAAACTAATGCAAAATCACGGTATAAAACAGGAAAGTCAATATCAACACCAGCTTCTATAAGTTGTGTAGAAATTAAAATTGTTTTTTGTTTTTTCTCAAGTCGTTCTTTAATAGTCTGTATTTTCTTTTTTCTGTCACTTGGAGTAAAATGCGTATTAAGCAAATACAATTCATTCTCTTTAAAGTCTTCTGATAAAATTTTATACAAATCCTTAGTGTCATCAATCGTATTCAGGATTATCAATACAGAACTATTTTCAGCGATAATCTTTTCTGATAATTGCTGAATATTTATTGGTTCATTCCAGTAATCTATTTGATAACGGTTGAAAACATCACTTTTAAAATATTTATGATGCTCAAGTAAAGAAGCAGGCTTTTCATAATCAGGAAAGAAATTCTTTATTTTCTCTTCCTGCGGTAATTCAAAATTTGGTTGTGTAGCTGTGGAAATGATGGCGTAACAATCAAACTTTTTACAAAACTTAGTTAAGTAAGCTACAAAAAATGTATATAGTCGTGGGGGTAGTGATTGTATTTCATCCAACAAAAAAATAGTTTTTGAAAAGTTGGGTATCTTTAAAAGTGTTGCGTTATGGTTACTCAATAGCGTTTCAAAAAATCGGACAAAGGTTGTAATAACAAACGGATACGCAAATACCTGTTCCTGAAATGCCAGAAAATCTAACTCTTTAATGTTTTCAGATGAAGGGTTAGCGTCTAATAGTTCCTGAATTTTATCAAACCGCTGATTGCCGCTTTTGGAATCAATTCGCTGTATATAATTCTCTTGGCTATATTTTTTAAATATGTCCAAAACTTCTTTCTCAACCTGTTCAGTAATTGACAAAAAAGGAAGTGCATACATTATACGATAATTGCCTTTAGCCTGAATAATTTTAGAAGCTAAAGAAAGTAACATAATTGTTTTTCCCGAGCCTGTCGGCGCAGTTAGCTCAAATACTCTTTTATTTTTTTGCAAAAGACCTTGAATATTCTTAATGCCTTCTTCCCTGATTGCAGTTCTGAGTTTATTTAATTCAGAATTTGGCTGAAATTTTGAAATATATTTTTTAAGAGTATCAGGATATATTTTACAAAAAATTTCAATTTTATTTTTGTCTTCATCTATGATTTTGGTGTTCATTGCATCAGCTTTGTCCGCTTGAATAAGCGATGCAAAGGCAAATTGCGTATTGAGAAAAAAGTCTAAATATTCTTTAGTGTGTTTTGAATTGAATATTAGTTTATCTAAAAAATGACTTTGAACTTTATCGTCATTTAAAAGCTGTTTAAAGGCTGCTATCGGTTTAAAATCTTCAAACCGTTTTGTATATTCTTCAATTGGCAATTCATTGATTTGCTTACTCAAAAAAGTGTATAGCTCCTTTATTTCATCTTTATTCAAAATGTACGGCTCTATTTCTAAATCAGTCTTTGGGGTAAAATCGGGTAAATGGCCGTGATGTTTGGCTATGATTATCAGCAATGCAATCAATTCATTTTCGGTTAATATTTGAACATCTAACCATTTTTTGAGCCAATCAAAATTGTTTTTATTACACCTGAAAGCAGCGTAAAAGACATAAGCTGATAAATAGGCGTGATGAGAATAGCCAGTATTTCGTTTTCTCAATCTGTTCTGAAAAAAAGGGTTAATCTTTCCTAAGTCGTGAAAAATAGCTGCTAATTCTGCAAGTTTTGATACAGATAAATTCTTGGTGAGTTTTTGAGTATTGGCAATTACTCCATCTACATGAGTAAACAGAAGTTTGTCAGGATGCGATTTTAATTGCTCTACATCAACCATAAATTTTCTGTAACTTGTTCTGTGTTTTGATATTGATAATATTCCCCTTCAACAGTAAGTTTATAGGGGAAGTCAGGATAAATAATTTGCTGGTATTTATCCGGCAAATTCCAAAAGTCATCATTTTGATAAGTAGGTAATTTATCAAATCCAACCCTGAATTGTCCTGAAACTTTTGGCTTATGTCTTATTGAAACAAAAGAAGAAGTTTCAAATTTGCTTTCCTGCATTTCTGAAATTGTACCTTCCGATTCAAACTTCAAATTTGCCGGGCAATTATGCCAGCCTAACACAGGTGTGTAAACAGCCTCATTATTTTTTATTGCTGCTAAAAAATTTTCAAACTCATTTTGTGAAGCATCGATTTTTAAAGAAAGTGTTATTTTGAATGCAGGATTTTTCAAAAACTCAAAATATTTCGGTGAGCCTGATGCAGTGGGGTTTATTGCAGTTCTGCTGGTAAAGCCCCACGACACTTTTTTTACCTGGCTAAGCAACTGCACTCCATACAATAAATTGTCAGATAACTGCGGAAAGAGTTTTTTCATTTCCTGTCTTTCAACTCCCAAGACAGCGCCAATTAAACCAATAACTGCCGTTTTGGTAATTAAATCATGTGTAAGCGGATTGTTGTTGGTTTCAGGCTTTTTGAAATGTCCCCAATTGCCTTCAACTATAAATTGAAATGCTTTCATCTTTCATTATTTAACAAGTCAAAATTGAATTTCTTCAAATTTATCCATTCCGGTAAATTCATTTTTGATGGCATCTATTTCGGTATAATACTTAACCTTGCTTATCTTGTCTGATGCGGCAACAGATAATAGTTTGCTGAAATCAAATTCAACATCTTCCAAAGAACGTAATTGTTCATCTTTCTTATCTTCTTTGTTTTTGAGTTTAATTAGTTGGTCAATGCCATAAACTTTTTTATTGGTTTCTGCATAAACTATTTCCAAAAGCAAAATAGCATTTTGCCCTGATTTGGTTCTGGAATGCGAACTGCCATCACCGCTTGTACCGTACCAAAGACCTTCAAAGAGTTTTTTCAAATCGTCGTCTTTTGTTGCAGTTTCAATAGCGACTTTTGGATTTAACCAACCGTGAATTTGCACAATAGAATAGGGCACAAGTGTTGTTGTGCCAATAGCACCTTGTTCATTACTTCCTTTTGATACAAACACAGACGTATTTTGGTGCATTCTCAAATTCGTCTGATTTAACGATGGATTCAATAAAGCAAATTGAACCGGACCCGTAAGATTAACAGCATCACCTTTTCCTGTTGCAATGCCACCAAAAAGACGAACATCAACACATTGTTTCATCACAAACAATGCCTTACTAAATTTTTCTTTTTTTTCTTTTGCGGCTTTCTCTGCTTCCTCTAATTCTTTTTTAAATTTATCCTGTAAAGATTTGATACGAGCAGCAGAACCTGATTCATCGCCTTCGGCAAAAGATTTATCTCCGATCACATAAATGCTTTCACCTTTGTCGTCAAGGTAATCTCGTACATATCGCTTCATTCTTACGTCACTAACCAATATTTTTTTGGTTTCTTCATCATAGCGTTGCTCACCAGTAAAGGGGTCGCCATTGGGAATGTTGTATGTTGTGTCATACAGAAAAAGTAGTTCTGATTTGTGTTGAATAGTATCTGCCATTTTAATTTGTTTTAAATGTTAGTAAATTATTTTTCGTTTTCAGTAACTTCTTTTTTAGGAATTGGTTTGAAGTACGCCTCAAAAAATCCGAAAGCACTTTCTTCCCTGTTGTAAACTCCTTTAAAATCTTTAACTTTTTGAGATAACTCATAAGAAGTCTGGTAAGTGAATTTCGTTTTTTCATGCATAATGAGTTTCTGCTCAATGTCGTTTTTTAGTTTTATAAAATCGTCTATTGTGCTTATCCGCCGGGATAAATTACCTACATAATTTTTCTCAAAGGATTTTATTGGCGATTTGTCGCCTGCAAAATTTTTGGCTAAGCTGCCCAATAGATTTCCTATTTGATAGCTTGCGGAGTTTGTAATATCCATATATCTGTTATTTTGATTGTTTTGAATTGTAAGAAGAAACTCTAAGTCAAATTTCAGAAAATTGAATTGTGAACTTCCTGCTCTTATAGAATATTCGACATTTTGAATAAAAGCCGGTAAAAGTTGTTCATCAGAATAATAATTGTCTGTATAAATAAGTGGCAATATTTTGAGCAAATGCGATTGATATTTAGGATTAGCTTTAAAGTTGACTTTCCCTGTTTTACTGTCCGTTTGCGGATTACCAAGAATATTTCTAAACGATGAACTTATCTTAAAACCATACAATTCTTTTGTAGTGTTTAAAAAATAATTCTTTCTTTTTTTGTGAATGGCATTGGCAATGTCATTAATTCGCTGTTTAGTAGTTCTGATTTTACTTTTTTCTATGCCGGAAATCTCTAATAAATCCACATCCGGCGAAGTCGTACCACCTTTCTTTGAAAAAACCACATCAAAGTTTGTGATACTTTTGTCGTCCTTTTCATCAAAAATATCAAACAATGGTTCTCCATCATTTTCCTGGTTAGTTTCATTTTCGGTTATCACTTTTTCTTCATTACCTTTTTGCTGAAACTCAACATAATTATCTGCATTTAGATTATCGCCTTGTGGTAATACAATAATTTTTATGTCGGTTCCGGGTATTAGTGTGCCCTTTTTAGAGAAATCAATTGCGTAAAATAAATCTTGTATTTCACCGCCTGAAAATGCTTTTGATTTAAACTTAGCATCAAAATCGAAACCTGGAAACTGAATATCATTCTTTTTATCGCCTGAGCATAAAGTTTTGTAAAGCGTTTTCTTTAAAACAAATCCATTGCCAGATTTATCAACGAAGTCTAAAAGCATTTTTTCATTTATCTGAGCTAATTCTTCTTTGTAATTGTACCAATGTTTATTGTCTGCAAATTCAAAACGAATAAAAATTTCACCATTGTCATATTCTAAAAGTTTCTTTCTTTTTTCTTCATCTAATTCGCCTTCACTAATTCCTAATTTTTTCAGGTTAGCTTTACTTGTTTTTTCAAGCAGTTCTTTGATTGTATATTCTTTAATCAAAGCATCGTTCTTTATAAAAGAAAGAAAATCTATTTCTGACGGATTTTTGAAGAAGTATTCAACAGCAGAGATATAGTCTAAAATAGTTTCTATAATTGTCTGGTCTTTTGAGAAAACATTTCTAAATTTTAGTAGAACAGATTTTTCTTTGTCCCCGTTTTTCATAATACTTTCAAAATCCTCCACACCTCTGTCAAAAGAACTTTTGTTGTACGGCGGTTTTGCATTTGTGCTTTCCAAACGATAACCACCACCTTCAGCAGATTCAATAGCTCCATCTTTTTTAAGTGTGGCAGTCGCTGAGTAATAAATGTCGCCAAAAATATATTTCATCAAGCCATCACTATCGGACGTTTTAAATCTTAGATAATAAAGTTTGTTCCTTTCATTTTCTGGCGTTTCTTTTATATTATTCCAATCAAAGCTAAAATCCTCTAACATCGGAATGGAAATACAAAAGGGATAGTTTCCATCTTTATCTGTTGGACAAGGCGAAACATACTTAAAATGCTTTAAGTTATCAGGGGCATTTCGTAATGCTTTACCAATTTTTAAAACTGTGTCTAAACTCATAAGTTACAATTTTAATTGTTTCTAAATGTACAATCTATTTTTCTCACACCCCCTCCAACACTTTCATCATATTCCTCCTCTTCTTATACAACCCACGGTACTTCTGCACTAATTGAGTTACTACCACTTCCCCTCCCTCAAACCCTTTCATTTTCTTCAACACCCTCCCTACATTATCATAAGCATTTTGGTCAGTAATAAGCGCTTGCTTTTCTACATAGTTTTGATACTCATCAAATATTTCTTTGGCATAAAGCGGCTTCAAATATTTTTCATATTCCTCCAACTTTTCCGCGCCCGATTTTTTACAAAGCGCAAAAAGCCGGTCCCACATTTTATGCTCTATCAGCATGTCTGCCTTCAGGTCGCTGAAGCCAAAAAAGCAGTTGTCCATCTTGCTGAGCAGGCGTTCCAATGTTGCCGGCCAGTCTTTTTGAGGTGTATATTTTTTTAGCTCTTCATAATATTTTCTACTGCCGCGTCGCTCATAAAAAAGTTCTTCAGATGCAGAAAGTATTTTATCAGAATTCTTTTGCAGCTTATAAATAATCAGTAATTCCTCCTTCCAACTTATAACGGTACCGGGATGACCTTCCTGTGTCGCTATTTTTATTCCGGCCTGTATCAGTTCTATCGCAACTGCATATCGTTTTTCTTTGATTAATTTTTGCAAACGAAGCTTGCGCACATTTTGAAAACGAATATATTCAGTAACGGCTCTTTCCGCTTCTTCCTCCATTCCCGCTTTTTGCAACAGGCAAATCTTGCTCATAGCTGCATCTTCTCTTCTATAATCAGAACCTGCGTTGCTGATACGTTCTTCTATATTGGCCAGGCTCTGCTGCAGCATTTCCGGCGTATCAGTAAAATAATTTTCCAGCACGCCCAAAGCGGTATTCAGACCTACGTATTCATGTTTTGCCGTCAGTTTATGTTCTTTACTATACCAATCAAACAACGCTTCCTTTTGCGTTTTGGATAAGCGGTTTTCTTCCAGTAGCTCCTGTAATTTATCAATGGCGGTATCATATACTACCTGTACATCGCCCTCTTCATCGCCCTCACCCACATCATTCCATTCATCAGGTAAGGTTTCTATCAGCGCCTGGCAAATCAGGATAGCCTCGCCAACGTTATTGTTTCGCAGATAAAAATCTATCTTTTCCAATAGCGGATTTAAGGCCTGGGCAACAGCATAAGCATCAAAGCCAAAATCATCCCATCCGTTATACCGGTTGCCAACCCTGTTCATATTTTTATGAAAGGCTTTTTCAATTGCTGTTACATAACCTTCTTTACTTTTGGATGATTTTTTTTCAGGATTAAACCTCGCTGTAAATGCTTTTGCAAATTCAGAATTTTTCAAAGCGTAATCAATAATGAACCGGTGTAGTTCAGTATTATCGCAATGTTTTAATATTTCCGCCGCTATTTTTTTATCCATGACATCAGACTATTTTTTATTAGAATGCTAATTTTCTCTCACTTTCTCAATATCTCACTTTCTCACAAACCCGCCTTCAGCTTTCTCGCCCACAAACTTATTTCCTTCCACTGTCAATTACCGTCAGTCAAAAAAATTCATTTCATATTCAAAACTCCTGGGAATTCTTAATAAATACGCATTCCCCGATGCTAACTCCCATTAGGCAACAAAGTTTACCTTTTACTTTTAAAGTAACTTTTATTGTCTTATCTTTACATAGTACAAGTTGCTTCAATTTCTCAAACCCGCTTTCATGTGGGGGTTGTTAAATACACGGTGTTGAGGGAATTTGTACTTTTTTTATTTCAACCCTGTTCGTTAGAAGTCGTGATTGTAATCTTTCAAGGCATCTTTAAATTCACCCCCTTCATTATCTTGAATAAACGAGACTCTATCTGCAAGCGCACTTAGAAATCTTTTTTCTTTTTTCAATAAGCAACGCTGAACAGCCCAAAGCATATAGTCAATTATCCATAATTCCGGATATTCCCCACTCTTCACGATCTCTGCCTGGTAACTTAAGCGCTCTTCATACATTTCTTTGCATAGTGCATCTTCAAGTACCTGATTAAAGCGATCATTGGTGGTTTTGTTTCGTCTGCTCAGGTAAAATTGGTGGTTATCTGATTGCTTGAATTCAGGTAAATCTATCAATTGCTTAATCACATAAAAATAAAATTTTGTCGCACTTTTTTCAAACTGTGTAATAAAATTTTGTGGGTCTTTATACCTGATAACAAAAAAGCAATTGAAATCATCCCGATTCCTTAAAAATTGAAAAAATGCAGCCCGCACTTCAGGATGATCGCTTCGGGCATGAAAAAAATGTTGCTCTTTGCTTAAGGAATGAATTCCTTCATAATACCGATCTTTCAATAATTTCTCATGGAATTTCCTCACGTCTTTTCTCAATCGTTTACGATTATCTGTCTCAAGTAGGCCCATAATTAAAAGTGGATTCCAACCATCAATTTCCCACAATTTTTTTTCCCGTTTTCCAAAAAAATCCGCATCTCCAGACTCATCAATAAAATAAAATTTTTCCATAATTTTTTTTTAAAATAAAACCTGGATGGTGCGATTACACTAAAAACGATCATTTTTCAATTCCTCTCCAGGCTTTAAAATGCGAATATATGAATTAAATACACTTAAAACTATCATTGGAATAAAATTTTTCAAACTCCTCCTTCAAAAATTCTTTAAATCCCTTACTACCCAACAATTCTACCTCTCCAGGCAATCCCATCACAAAACGCCCGATTCCCTGGTAACCAGCCACAGAAATTTTTAATTGATAAAAATTATTTTTTATTTCTTTGACATATTCGCGGCATAAGGGGAATTCTTCCAGCAATAAATTATATGCTTTCAGACTAAGTTTGGCTTCTATATTATCAATTGCGCTCAAAGATGAAATCCTGAATGCGTCTGTAAAAGGAACTTTATGTAAAAGTTCATTTTCCCAATCCCTGTTTATCAATTCAATTTCGTGTATCCGTGCCAGTTTGAATTGCTTGCAGCTTTTGCTTTCATGTTCATAGCACCACACCGCCCTGTAATCGGGCAAATAGCCAAAAGGCTCTACTTTTCTATCGGTTATTTTATCACTGTTGGATGAGCGGTAACTTTTCAGGTTTACCTGTTTTTTATTCCGGATGGCCTCACTCAATAATTGAATTTTAGTAAGATCGTCACTCTGCTGTAACTGCGCCAATGCTTTATAATCATAAAGCGAATTAAGTTTTCGGATTAATTGTTCTTTTACTGAGGAAGTGCCTTCTATTAATTCAAGAGTTTCGTATAAAATCAACACCTCTTCTTCTGAGAAATGCAACAGGTTTTGCAGCGAACGGTTATTGGCGGTTTCTTTTTGTAACCGGTAACTTCCTTTATTTTTTTCCAAAATAAAACCAGCAGTTTCAAAAGTTTCTAAGTAACGATAAACAGTTCTTCCTGAGCATTCAAGAATATCAATGATTTCCTGCAAAGGACACCAACGTTTTCCGGATAGCTTCATTAAAAGCCTTAGCATTCTTTGCATTTTCTGCTGATACATGGTTTAGTTTTTATGGTTCTGTTATTTCTACACATCCCATCCCTTGCGCATTGTATAATCCCACCCCGGAATTCACCAACAATTCAACCGCTTCTTTTTTGCCTTTTATGTTGAATTCAAAATTATTGAATCCACGGATTTTTGTTTCTGCATCCGTATTGGCTTTAATAGTTATCAACCTCGATTTTGGAGGGTTTATAAAAAAAATCACCTGAATAAATGCATTTGCCATAATCCGCTCCGCTTCTTCCTTTTCAAAAACGGCTTTGCATTTTTCTTCCCAGTTTACAAAAAGCATTTCTTCATAACGATCATCCGCAGGCGATAAAAAATCATAATTTCCTTTTTCATTTTTTAATCCGCAGACAATTGGTGACAATGGTTTTAAAAGAATTTCCACTTCGTCATTTTCCTTAAATTGATCCAAAGGCGATGCAAGAGATTCTACCTGCCCTACCATAAAACTTGTTTTGCTTTTATTGTCGGCAATATCTATTTGCTGCGACATAAACAATCCTTTGATAAATGTTTCAGCCGCCTTGGGTAAATGAAAACAAACAATGAGCTCGATTTTGTTAGAAAGTAAAATCAATCTGTCGCCATCAATTTTAAAAGGGCATTTTATGTCTGAAAATGTAAATAACTTAAATCCTTTGCCGTATCCTTTTTCATGCAGGAATGCCGAATATTTAGCATCTGCACTTTGCAATATTTTATAGATTGCCGATGCCAGTGGATATTGGTAATTAATCGGTATTAATTGTTTTTGTTTCGCGCTATTTAATGTAAGTAGTAATCTCACAAAACTATTTTGGTTTTTAAAAAATATTTTTTATAACCAGAATTGTGTGAAAAAATAAAGAATTAAAAGATCAATTCTACAATAGTTAAACAAATCAGTGGTTACAGAATATCTTTCACAATAGTGAAACTACAAGGTAATATTTTTATGCAATATATTTTATAGCACACCATTTTTAATTATTTCCGTATTTAGGTTACGGTGCGTAAACATATAATTCTAAAAAATAAAAGATTCTTCTATTTTCTTGAAAATTCGTATGGCCTCAACACACATTCCTATATTCTAAAGCCCTGGTTGCCTGTTTTGATTAAAGCATAAAGATTATTTTCCTATAGGAGGTATAGCCACATCATACATTTGATTAGGGCTTGATATCCCAATTTCTGGTGTGCCTTTATACATTTCGATTTTGTCCGTAATCCATTGAGTATTGAGGTTAAAAAAATACTTTGCTCCACAATTGAAACATTCTTTTATTAAAAATAGTACAGGAAAGCTTGAAGATTTTAAAGTAAATAACAAATGGATACTTGTTCGGGCCAATTTCATAAAAATACTTCTAAGTATTTCTGTAACGTAATGGGTAGTTACATATTTTAATTTACCAACCTCAACTGCATTTACCAACCCTACCGCAGCTTTTTCGCTTTTCACTGAATACCATTACACTGAAGCTTCATATTCATTCTATGCTATATCATGAAACTGATAGTGGTAACTCATGGATTATACAAAACTTTCACTGTTTGTAATTATGTTCCACTCGTCGCGGCTTTCATTTACATAATGCAACATCTTCTCCCTTCTTCCGAAGGAAGTTAAAGAGGGAATGCAGAGAACTTTCATTACATAATGCAACATCTTCTCCCCTTTTGTTTGCTAAGCGTACCGAAATAATCGGACAGTTTTTTCTTTCCTGCTTTTATACTTTCCTTTTGTTTTATTTTATAAGGTTTCTTTAAGGCCTTAGCCAAATACTCGAAAAGGGCTCGTTTATTCTTTTGTTCGTGGATGTATTGTAATTGTTTCCATAAATATTTTAATTTAATGTACTACCTGTTTACCCGGGATACTTGTTAATTGAGCTTCCATGATTTCTTTTCGTGCTCTTAGTACAATTTCATAAGGGCACCTCTAAAAACTCTCTATTTTTCTCTCATTTTGTTTTCTGTGATTTTTTCCGTGATTTTTCTTTGACTGATATTTTTTTATTCCATATTTAGTCTCCTTTTACACTTGTTGTACTTATTTTTTTCATTACCAGGCATACGTATCCTATGAGTTTAAGCAATTTGAATTTTACGGAATAGGTTATAGGTCAAA
>DATKQQ010000007.1:0-14969 GCA_035532615.1 Hanamia sp. | reverse complement strand
CATCACTCTGAAACTTTTTTGTAAATTCTATTAAACTCATTCCTGTAAACATAACTAATAGTTTTAGCTCAAATATACTAAAAATATTAGCTTAAAACAAATATTATTTAATTCATCACGACCTATCCGCTTTATTCTATTTATTTATCAAGCCTTTAAGAGATTAAGGGCTTTTGCTTTTTTTACAATCAGAAAGCAAAGTGAATTTTTATTGTTGCAATAATTAAAATTGAAAAAACAGTGATTTTTGTTAAACGAAATTATTTAGACATCGGATCGAAGCACAAAACTTAATATTTGTCTTCTTAATCGGAATTCGTCAAATCATTTCTATAATTTGATATCACTTTGAGAAGTTCTATCTTGCTTATCTAATAAAGGAATGTGAGAAAAGATCATCTAAAATAGTTTTATGAAGAATATAAAATTAATAGAAGTCCCCAGTGAAATTGGTGCCGGTACCCGAGGTGCCAGCCTGGGTATAGACGCGATAAAAATCGCTGCACTGGATTTTATGAGTAATTTTTTTGTTCATTTTCCATCAGAAAAAATTGAAACAGAAAATCATTTATTATTTGAGCCTATCCAATCTCCGTATGCGAAAAGGATCAGCGGTGTAATAACCATGTATGACAGGGTCTCCAAAGCAGTGAAAGAAAGTATTAAAAATAATTTTTTCCCGGTTGTCATAAGTGGAGATCATAGTACTGCCGGTGGCACCATTGCTGGCTTAAAAATGGCCAATCCGAAAAGTCGCCTCGGTATCATTTGGATTGATGCACATGCGGATCTTCATACTCCTTATACAACACCTTCGGGCAATATGCATGGAATGCCTTTGTCTGTTTCTATTGGTGATAACAATGAAGAAAATAAAGTGCACGACCCCGATGAAAAAACAAAAAAAGAATGGGATCAATTAAAAAATTTTGGAAAAATAAATCCTAAAGTCTTGGGTGAGGATATTGTTTTTATTTCTTTAAGAGATTATGAAAAAGAAGAAAAAAGCCTGATTGATAAATATGGAATGAAGGTGATAACCACTAATGAAGTGAGAAGAAAAGGACCCGAGAGTGTGGTAAAAGCAGCACTTCGATTTCTAAATGAATGTACAAATATTTATGTAAGTTTCGATGTGGATTGTCTCGATTCGTCTATTTCAAAAGGCACAGGAACTCCGGTAAGTAATGGATTAAGGGAAAGAGAAGCTGAAGACCTGGTAAGTAAATTCATGCAAAACCGAAAAATTTGTTGTTTTGAAATTACCGAAGTAAATCCTACTCTTGATAAAGAAAACCTGATGTCAGAAATCGCTTTTAATATTTTGCAAAGAAGCGTAAATGTTCTTATGATGAATTGATAGTTAGCTAAGGTGCTGATTAGCCAATTAATTGACTAAAGTCCTTCCGGTATTTGTTTCGTTTGCCTGTATCTTGTAAGTGATGGATCCAAAGCAATGGCATTATCGCAAATTTTTTCACCTTTATCTTTTTGCCCTAATTTTTGAAGTGTAAGACCAGCCATAAATAAAGAAGAAGCATCTTTGGGATTAATATCAAGTAGTTTCTCAAAATATCCAAGTGCTTCATTGTATTTTTTAGTATCATACATGGCATGAGCCATATTGTTGAGCAATTCCTTGTTATTGGGTTTTCGTTCAAGGACTATATCCAGAGTTTTAATTCCATTTTCAGTATCTCCGGTATAGAGTTGCGCAAACCCATAATTTTCATAATAATCATTGGTTTTGTTATAACCTTTATCAGCGGCCATATCAAAATACTTCAAAGCGCTTTTATAATCGTTTTGGTTATAGCAAATTAACCCTAATTCATAGATCCAAAAACTTTGGTTCGGTTCAAGAGCAATCGCTTTTTGGTATTCTTCAATTGCGCTTTTTTCATTTTCTAATTCAAGATAAGTAAGCCCTAAAGTATAGGTTGCCTGCGCATCTTTGTCATTTTTAGATAGTGCCAGTTGTAAATATTTTGCAGCTTTGCCATAATCCTCAAGAGCATAATTACTCATTCCCAGAATACGATCCGTGTTATCACAATTATTACATTCATTAGCAAGATCAATTGCTTTTTGAAACTGACTATTATTAAAATATAAAGAAGATAGCTCCTCAATAACTTCGTTATTTTTAGGATCTAACTGATACGCTTTTTCATAATTTTCTGTAGCAGGGCCAAATCTGTACATGGCAAGGTTTGCTTTTCCGTTTGCAATATATGCTTCAGTAAAATTGGGGTTAAACTGAATAGCTTTATCAAAATCTTTTGCAGCAACTGCATACAATTTTCCATTACTATTCTCCATTCCTTTTTGGTAATAAAATTGTGAACTATCCGCATTTTGAGAAAAGGAAAATAAAGCAATGAAATTCACTCCAATTGTGAGAAGAAGGTTTTTCATAGTAAATATTTTAGCAAAAACAGTACCGCTATTGAAGTACTATGGCACTTAACGCAGGAAGGTTACAATTTATTTCAAATAGATGGTGTTTTTTATCCAAAATATTTGTTACAATATCCTGTTTCGAGAATTTCCCTGTACCCCAATACTGTTGGTCATCACTGCAAAAGATTTGTTTCCATGAAGATTTTTCTTTTACCTGTATTTTCCAATCATATCTTTCAACGGGTGTCATGTTGAAGATAACAAGCAAATCATCCTGGTTCTTTTTCCCTTTTCGCATGTACGACATCACACATTCATTTCGATGATTGAGGTCAATCCATTCAAAACCTTTGGGATCGAATTGATATTCATAGAAGGCCGGATGTGAAGTGTATAATTTATTGAGATCCGTCAAAAAATGTTGTAATTTTTTATGTGGCTCATAAGCCAATAGATGCCAGTCAAGCTCTCTGCTGTAACTCCATTCAGACGTTTGTCCGAATTCATTCCCCATAAAAAGCAATTTACCTCCGGGGTGTGTGAACATATAGGAATATAAAGTACGCAGGTTTGCAAATTTTTGCCATTCATCTCCCGGCATTTTATAAAGCATCGGTGATTTCCCATGCACTACTTCGTCATGACTTAGCGGAAGAATAAAATTTTCATTATAAAAATACGCCATACTGAAACTGAATTTATCCTGTTCACCTTTTCGGAATAAAGGATCCACTTTAAAGTAGTCAAGAGTATCGTGCATCCATCCCATCATCCATTTCATTCCAAAACCCATGCCGCCGTGAGTAGTAAGCCCTGTAATTTGTGGCCAGTCGGTAGATTCTTCTGCAATCATTTGTACATCCGGAAAATCACGATAAACCATTTCATTCAGATTTTTGATAAATGCGATAGCTTCCATATTTCCATTGCCACCATGTTCATTAGGTTCCCATTCTCCTTTCTCTCTTGAATAATCGAGCCGCAGCATAGAACTTACAGCATCAACTCTCATTCCGTCTATGTGGTAAAGATCAAACCAATAGCGCGCATTACTTATTAAAAATGATCTCACTTCCGCTCTTGCATAATTAAAAATGTAAGAATTCCAATCAGGATGATACCCTTTCCTCATATCGGCATATTCATAAGTATGCGTCCCGTCAAATTTATATAAGCCATGAGCATCATGTGGAAAATGTGAGGGAACCCAATCCAGGATAACACCAATATCCTGGTGATGAAAAGCTTCAATCAATTTCATAAAATCTTCGGGTATGCCAAACCGTGATGTAGGTGCATAATAACCGCAACCCTGGTAGCCCCAGCTTCCATCATAAGGGAATTCCATTACAGGCATCAACTCTACGTGAGTAAATCCCATTTTCTTTACATAGGGAACAAGAAGCCCGATCATTTGGTCATAGGAATTTACAGAATATTCATCATCAGGAACAGGTTTCATCCAACTTCCGAGATGCACTTCATAAATGCTCCAGGGAGAGTTAAGTGAATTGTAATTCTTACGTTTATGCATCCATGTAGTGTCGTTCCAATTGTATTGAATATCTTTTGTTTTTGATGAAGTGGCAGGGCGCGTTTCCCAGTGTCTGGCAAAAGGATCACCTTTTAAGATTTTAGCTCCTTCAAATCCATCAATATAATATTTATAATTTTCGTATTCCTTCAAATCTGGAATAAAACCTTCCCAAATGCCCGATTTTTCAAGTCTTACGAATAAAGGATGTGCTTCAGTATTCCAATGATTAAAATCACCTACTACGCTTACGTAAGTTGCATTTGGTGCCCATACAGAAAAATAGAAGCCTTTCTTCCCTAAAACGGAAACAGGATGTGAACCAAATTTTTTATATAGACTGTAATGAGTGCCGTTTTGGAAGTTGCGAATGTCTTCTTCATCAAATAGCGAATAATTCCAAACCGGTTTAGAAGAATCCACGAAGGTTGTTTGTTCGTAAGGTATTTTTTTTTCTTGCATGGTGTAAATTACAATTTTTAAAGATCTATTTAAAAAATATTCTCTGTAAGAAAAAATGAAAAAACTCTCTAAAGGCTATCTTGAATCAAAAATCAATCTTCAGTAATTTACAAATGGTCGGGAATTATCTGGTAACGAGAATTATAATCTCAAAGTTATATTTTTAAAACCATCCTTTTATGCAAAAAGCAAGATTATTCAACATTTCATTTGTTTCTTAGAGGTGTAGACTTTCACTCTCTATTCATGAATCATTCTATCTGAAGTTTTAAGATCAGATCAATATCTCAGTAGCCGATCACCATATTTATAGTAATTACACCAGTGCAACTTTGCACTTTTTAAATACACAATAACAGTAGTGTAAACTGATTCTATTTGAATTTATATAACCAACTTTCAAAAGCGATTTTCAGCTTTATTTTCTTTATTAAGTATTAAAACAATAAAAGCTTTCCGACTTCCGTTTTTAGTAGAAATAGAATATTCACTTTTTTTTAAATCAATATTTGGCATTTTTAAACTTTTTGGGAAGATATTTGTCAGAACATTGTAACCAAATTATTTATTAGATCGTTGTACCCTAAAAAAAATTGTATGAAAAAATTGTTTTTACTATCAGCCATTCCACTATTTATTTTTTCTTCCTGTAAGAAAGAAATCACACAAGTTCAACAGGTAAACCAGGCCTATTCGGCAGTATATAATATTGCTCCTTCCGATTGGACTACTAACAATGGTGGATTAAGCTATACAGCATCATTACAGATACCCGAACTTGATAATTCCATTTACTTAGGTGGAGGCGTTTTGGTATATCTTTCGTTTTCCGGTACTAATTATTATGAAGCACTTCCTGAGGTATTTGATGGATTTACTTATGGCGCTATCCATTCCAACGGATATGTAAGTATTGACATCAGTGATATATCAGGCAATATTATGAATCCTCCTACACAGGACATTTCAGCTAAAGTTATTCTGATTGATGCTCAAAGTTTAGACTTGCACAAAGATGTAAATCTAAATGACCTGAGAGCGGTACAGAAAGCATTTAATGTAAATTAAGAGTTAGCATTAATTGAAATTAAAAGCCTGCTTTTTTTCAATAGGAAATAATGGGCAAGCATGTAATGATTTTAGATTTCAGTAACCAAACAAATAATATTATTTGTTCGGTTATTTCTTTTGTAAAAGAAGTTTTCATTTTGATTGTAAATTATTTTTTATCCAGTTCACTTATCAATTGTGCCACCAAAGATGTCCATCCTGTTTGATGGCTGGCGCCCAAACCTTTTCCATCATTTCCATGAAAATATTCATAAAATAAAATAAGATGCTGATTCTCCGGTTGATGATAAAACCAGTTGTCTCTTCCAAAAACCCGCCTGTTACCCTCATGATCTTTTTCAAATAAGCTAATTACTCTTTTCGCCAATTCATCGGCTACACACTTTAGATTGATCCTGTTGCCTGAACCAGTAGGATATTCAACCAAGAGATCCTCTCCATAAAATTCTCCAAGCTTCCGGATAGATTGAATAATAAGGTAATTGATGGGTACCCAAACTGGGCCGCGCCAATTAGAATTTCCTCCGAAAAAATCAGAAGTAGAATCACCCGGATCATAATGAATACTATATTCTATATTTTCAATCGTTAACGCATAAGGATGTTCAGCATGGTATTTAGATAAAGCCCTTATACCGCCGGGAGAAAGAAATTCTTCCTCATTAAGCAAATGTTGCAAAATATCTATTAACCTTTCCTTCTTAATTAGGGATAACAAAATCTTTTCACCACCGGTTTGTTCTTCATTGGGCCAGAAACGATTGTTTTTTTTACGATAATTTTCAAACCAAATTGTTCTTTTTTTGAAATCCGACAATTTATCGCGAACACTTTTTTCAATAACAGAAACGGCAAATAATGTAGTAAGTCCCACAATAGATTGAATGCGCAAAGGAATGGAAATTGTTCCGTCTTTGGAAAGAAGATCATAAAAGAACTTATCACTGTCATTCCATAATCCATATTGGTTTAATGCTTCCGCAATTAATATAAAATGTTCAAAGAATTTTGTTGCGGTGTCCTGGAAAGTTTCATCAGCCTGAGCTATTTCCAAAGCCATATCCATCATATTCAATGCATACATTCCCATCCAGCTTGTTCCGTCAGCCTGTTCCAGGCGATGGTTTCCGGGCATTTCAGTGCTGCGGTTAAATACACCGATATTATCAAGTCCAAGAAATCCGCCCTGGAAAATATTGTTCCCGCTGGCATCTTTTCGGTTGATCCACCAGGTAAAATTTATAATCAGCTTTTGAAATATTCTTTTAAGAAATTTAATATCCCCCACTCCTGTGGCAGATTTATCTATTCGGTAAACCTGCAAAGCAGCCCACGCCTGCACAGGTGGATTTACATCACTAAAATGCCATTCATACGCCGGCAATTGGCCATCCGGTTTCATAAACCATTCACGCATGATCAGGATTAACTGATGCTTGGCAAATCCGGCATCCATCATGGCCATCGGGATACAATGAAAAGCAAGGTCCCAGGCAGCATACCAGGGATATTCCCATTTATCAGGCATTGATATAATGTTCTGGTTTTTGAGATGCTTCCATTCATGATTACGGCCATAAAGTTTACCATCATTTACCGGTGTAATGCCGTCACTGGTCGTAAGCCACCTTTCTACATCATAATGATAAAACTGTTTATTCCATAACATACCGGCAAGCGCCTGGCGCTGAATATTTTTCTGATCAGGGCTGATATCTTTTGGCAAAATGGTATTATAAAAATCATCTGCCTCTGCTTTGCGAATTGCAAAAATATTCTCGAAACCTTTTTCAAACCCATTTTGCAGTTCCTTATCAGAAAGCCGAAGGTAAAGGGTTTTAGAGGCCCCTCCCTCAATCGTGAAATCATAAACAGGAGCAAATTTAGTCCCCGAAGTTCTTGTTCGCAAAGCTTTTACATTTTTTCGTCTAATGATGGCATCATGAAATGCATCTTTAACAAAAGGAGTTTCATTGGGGATTCCTAAAACCTTTTGTGTATTGGTAATATTATCTGTATAGTAAGTTCCTCTCGATTTGGGATAATACAAATAGTAAGTCCCTAATCTTTGGTGGCTCGCTTTCACAGCTGTTTTACTATAATCAGTAATCAATGGTTTTTCTTCAAGCCTTTCATTGCTGTAACGATTGTAAAACCATAATGTGGGCAGTATCGTAATGCCTGCGCTTTCTGTATAACGGTTATGGATATTTATTTTTATAAAGATATCCGTTGAATCCAGTTTAGCGTATGTTACTGTAACGTCAAAATATTCATTGTTATCGAAAACTCCTGTATCTAATATTTCATATTCGGGATCAACTTTCGAACGGTTTCTATTTTGTAATTTCAGATCTTCATAAGGAAATTCCCTTTGAGGATATTTATACAAATATTCCATATAATAATGCGTAGGAATATTATCCAGATAATAATACAATTCCTTTACATCTTCTCCATGATTACCTTCTTTGTTTCCAAGTCCAAATAATCTTTCTTTTAAAATAGGATCTTTACGATTCCATAAAGAAACCGCAAAACAAAGGTTTTGGAATAAGTCTGAAATACCTGCTATTCCATCTTCTCCCCATATATAAGACCTGTAATGCGACTGTTCAAAAGGAAAGTAATTCCATGCATCCCCTGTTGTACTATAATCCTCACGCACGGTTCCCCATTGTCTTTCGCTTAGGTAAGGTCCCCATTTTTCTATAGGAACATTTTTAGGTAAATTGTCTAAGAGCCTTTGATGTTCTGCTGTCATTCAAATTTTTTAATTCAATAATTTTCTCCATTTATATAGGTTTATCCTTTGGAGATAAAATAGTAACCCTGGTAGAAATTTTTATTTTTTCAAAAATAACTGAGATGCAAAAATATTTAATTAGTAGCCGTATTCAAAAACAAAGAAAGCAGAGATTAACAGAGCTCAATAAAATTCAACAGATGAAACCTTATTATTAATGTGGGAAGTTGATTAATTTTACTTTTATAAGGATCTGGCAATTGCCGGAATTTTCACATAGAATAATTTAACATGAAGAAACTATTTATTTTATTTTTCATTGCAGCATTATTTACTTCTTTCAATAAAAAGTCTTCACGGATAAATATAATTATAGATACGGATATTGCACCGGATTATGATGACGTTGGCGCAATGGCAATTCTTCATGCGTTTGCTGAAAAAGGAGAAGCTAAAATTTTGGCTACCATTTCTTCTAATGCTTTTGAAACAACAGGACCTACAATAAGTGTATTGAATACTTATTTTAACCGCCCGGATATTCCGATAGGAGTTACAAAAAAAGAAGAGCCGAATAAAGAATGTCAGCAGGAATGGGCAGAGGCTATCATAAAAAAATATCCTCATTCATTACGATCCAACGCTGATGCCATGGATGCCGTAAAACTCTATCGTAAAATTCTTTCTTCGCAGCCGGACCATAGTGTTACTATAGTAACAATTGGGTTTTTCACAAACCTTGCCGGACTTTTAGAATCAAAAGGAGATGCCTATTCACCGCTTGATGGAAAAACATTAGTTGCAAAAAAGGTAAAGCAATTAGTATCAATGGCAGCTTCGCTAAAAAACGGGAACAGTGGTTACGAGTTTAACGTGGCTACTGATGCTGCCTCTTCAAAAAAAGTATTTGAGGAATGGCCTACTCCTGTTACTTTAAGTGGATTTGAAATTGGAGAAAAAATATTAACCGGCATATCTCTCATTCATAATGATGCCATACAAAACAGCCCGGTGAAAGATGCTTTTACTATTGCCCTGGCAAAAGATCATAATACAATTGGCAGAAATAGTTGGGATGAAACAGCTGTACTGGTTGCTGTGCGTGGTATAAAGCCCTGGTTTGATTTTCGCAAATTAAACCTTACTGTGCTTCCTGATGGAAAAGACAGCATTATACCAGGCGATAAATTTAAGTACCTGACTTTTAAACAAACTCCTGCACAGATTGGAAAAGTTATTGAAAAACTTATGATGCATCAGCCTGTAAAAAATAAGAAATGACTGCTTATTGATATGCAGAAATCTCCGGCTTGTAAATGACAACTTCTCTTCTTTTTTTTTATATTTTACTTTATCAAATATCCAATAGGTAAGTTTGGTAGAAATAATACCAAGGGCTGCACCGAAAAATAGATTCGTAGAAAATTTACTCAGGTAAGTTCAAGGCTCATGCTTAGCGATTCCAATTTATTTACCGGGTAATGCAAAAGCAACATAAGCATCTCCCGATTGAGTATTTAATTTTCCGCCTCCGCATGCAATAACGATATACTCTTTCCCATTTAAATGATACACTGCAGGTGTTGCAAAACCCGAAGCAGGCAAATCGGCTTCCCATAATAATTGCCCTGTTCTTTTATTGAAAGCCCTGATTTTATGATCACTTGTAGCAGCAACAAATAATAAGCCTCCTGCGGTTACAACCGGACCACCATAATTTTGCGTACCGGAATGAATACCTTTTGCTTTTAATTCAGGATGATCTCCCAATGTATCTTTCCAAACAATTTTAGCCGTGTTTAAATTAATAGCCGTTAAGGTTCCCCATGGTGGCTTAATTGCCGGATAGCCTTCTTTGGTAAGAAATTTATTATATCCTGTACTGGTATATGGAAGATTTAGATAAGGATCCTTAGGGGCTACAGATTCTATAAACTTTTTATTTTGATCAGGTTTTAAATTAAGAATAAAAGAAGCAATAGCGTCCTTTTCTTCATTCGAAAGCCTGCTAAAAGCAGGCATCATTTTTCGTCCATTGGAAATCAATTGTTCAAAAGACGCTTCACTATATTTTTTGTTTACACCAATTAAAGAAGGATAACTTCCACTGCCTTTTCTTTCGGGACCATGACAGGTAACACAGTTCTCAACATACAATCTTTTTCCTGCCTGAAGGTAAGTTTCCTGCATCGGTGCTTTTTGCTTTACATCTATCATCGTTAATATCCAGGGTATTTCATTAGCATTCACATACAATATTCCTGTTGAAGGATCAAAGGCTGGGCCGCCCCATTCTCCGCCACCGTCAAAGCCGGGAAATATGACGGTTCCTTCTCTTGATGGTGGGTTAAAAATATTACCATTTTTATATCCTGCCAACCTGTTCTTAATATCATTAAATGATGAATCAGAAACGAGATTATTTAAATCCGAATCGCTTACAATCTGCCTGGCAAAAGGCTCCGGAAGCGAAGGAATCGGTTGTGTGGGAGAAACTCTCTCGCCAATAAGTTCAGATTGAGTTGGTACAGGAGTTTCTTTAACCGGATAAATTGGCTCACCTGTTTTCCTGTTGAATAAAAAGATAAAACCACTTTTAGTTGTTTGCGCCAAAGCATCAATTTTCTTTCCGTCCTTTGTAATAGTAACCAATAAAGGCGCAGTCGGCAGATCCCTGTCCCAAAGATCATGATGTACTGTTTGAAAATCCCAGATACGTTTACCGGTTGCAGCATCCAATGCCAAAACACAATCTGCAAAAAGATCATTGCCTAATCTTTTACCACCATAAAAATCGAAAGACACAGAACCTGTAGGAATAAATACAAATCCCCTTTTTTCATCAAGGCTCATGCCCGCCCAGTTATTAGCGCCGCCAAGATGTTGCCATCCATTTTTATCTTCCCATGTATTATAACCGTATTCACCTGGATGCGGTATGGTGTGGAATATCCACTCTTGTTTTCCTGTTACTACATTATAAGCTCTCACATCGCCGGGCGCTGCTGTAGCATCTTCCGCTACTCTCGAACCGAGGATCAACAGGTTCTTATAAATAATACCGGGAGTGGTGGAAGTGATATAGAGATCTTTTACATCGCGCCCAAAACCATCATGCAAATCAATTTTGCCATTATTCCCAAAAGTCTTTACAAGCTTACCTGTGTTAGCATCTACACATATTAAATAGTAACCTGCTGTATAAAAAATTCTTTTATCATTTTTCCCATCAGTCCAATAAGTAACACCACGACAGGCATTTGAAAAGGTCGCTGCTAATTGTGATGATGTAACAGAATCGGTAGCCAAAGAAACAACAGGATCAAAAATCCACTTTGGTTTGCCCGTTGCTGCATTAAGCGCCAGTAATTTTAGTTTTGGTGACGTAGCATACATAATGCTATCCACAATGATTGGGTTACATTCTATTTGCGAATGAACCGCAGTATCTGCATCTCCTGAATGATAGATCCATGCAACTTTTAACTGATCTACATTATTAGTATCTATTTCTTTTAAAGAAGAATAATGTAAAGCATCTTTTGTGCCTCCATATACATTCCAGTTTTTGTACAAATCTTTTTGGTTTGATGTACATGATGAAATGATCAGAGTGATAAGAATGGATAAAAAAGAAAATGATTTTTGCATAATTTTTTTATGAATTTAGTAATTAATAATGTACGGACAGTGGTGACCTGGTCCGTACCTGAACTGTCCTATTTTTACCATCATCACTTCCGTACAGTTCGTGTACTGGCGTCCCCTTTACCTGGATAAAAAATAAGTTTCAAATTCTTGTAACTCCGTATTTTCAATTTCAATATATTTATCAAATAACCTTGTGCCCACTTGTATGCGCAAGGCAGATATCCCTACATCTATCAACCGGATTCCGTTGTTGGTAAGAAGAATATTATCGAAAGCCTGTCCAGAGATTTCAGAAGGTCGCCTAATGTCACGGTGTACAAAACCGGCGTTGTGCAATTCTTTCATCTCATCAAAAAAAGCTTCAACCCACAATTCCCTTTTTTCTACTTCATAAGCTCTGTAGTCAATTGGGTATATTCGTTCCATTACCAACATATCACTTTGCAGCGATTCATCAAAATCAAGCCTTATGAAACGGCATACCAAATTATTGATATCATTGGCATATTTCATTTTCTCTGCTTCTGAACCAATATCGGAGCGGGTATCACCTACAAAAAGTTTGGCCACTTCAGTTTCGGAAAGAGCAATCACTTTGTTATTTTCGCCTGAAGAAAGGAGGCGTAGATATTTCATGTATATCAGTTTTTGGGATTGGTGAATGTAGTATATATGATTTAGTGATTACAGGATTGATTTTTTATTCTGCAATTTAATGTTTTAGGACGATTTGATCATTCTGCCTCTATGAGTATTCATTCTCTTTCAAAATTAAAAAATGTCTCATCAGGGATTATAAAACCAATCTCAATTTCCAAAATAATATTTACCATTCCTTGTAAATAGTTGTTGTAAGTAACTGCGAAATTTTAATTGGAAACCTTTGATTGATAATGGAAATCTATGAAATAAAAAGAAAGGTGCGATTCCATTGATCTCGTTTGTCAAAGACAAGGCGACGGCATTAATTTTTTAATGGAACAACTGCATCGGCTGAAATACTTTGGAGACTATGGTAGGACAGGTCGCAACTTGTCCCTACGATTTCAATAATACCGTAAAAAATCAAAAGTCCATTAAGACATTAAATCCAATGGTATGCAATTTATCACTTTCAAGGCCCATTTTATAATAAATCCCTGCTGTAAGACCATGACCATTCCAACTTTCATTGTCCGACCCACCAAAGCGAAAGCCTGCTCTGATCAGGGGGCCATACGATGCACCATTAAAATCTGAATAGCTGCTTCCGGATATAATAACCTTATTGTAACCGAAACCTGCTCCAAAATAGCCTCCAAATGTTTTATCATTGTCCATGGTTGATTTGCAGCCGATATTATAGTCAATTACCACAGGAAGATCATAGGAAAAAAGTACTCCTGCATCACCACCAATCGTATTGGTTACGAGCCCGATTCCAACACCTATGGGAGCGCCGATACTGACTGAAGAATTTTCGGCTTCAATAAAATTATATCTCGGAAACCAGGTGGCATTATTTTGTTCAACACCAAAAGATTCGTAGCTGCCCACTCCCTGGTGAAGCGTACCCTGTAAAACAGACAGAGTTAAGCCTACACTATTCATTAGCTTTTGTGCTGCTACCCTATTTGTAGAGAAAAAGAAAATACAGATAATAATAAGCAGCTTAATGTTTTTGTTGCGTCTCATAAAATGCAGTGGTTTAAAAATCTGAAAGTAGGTTTTTTTGGGGGAACTTGCAAACTCTGCAATTTAGAAGATGCAAACAAGCGAATATCCTTCGCACTTCTTACTTAACGAAAACTGTGTATGCAGATTTTTTACTTACATATCATGAAATTTATTACCTTTAAACTCTTCTAACCAATTGTTACTCTCCTTCCTATTCCGTAATTTTTTTTAATTTCTAAATGAAACAAAATGAAAAAAATTATTTTTCTTGCTGTAACCGGCATCATTGCTTTTTCCTGTAATCAAAAGAAACAAGAGTATCCAAAGAATGCAGATGTACTTGCGGATAATTTGAAGGGAAATGTAGAACAAACTGTAACAACAGATTATAAGGTGGATAGTACGGGTAAAATTGGTGAGCAGGATTCTTGCTGTGTGGTTACAGTTAAATATGATAAGAAGGGTTATATCACAAAATATAGTTCTATTAATAAAGTAGGCACTGATTCAGACGAAGAAGCTTTTACTCATTTTGATAATGGAGCCATGAAAGGGATAAAAATTTCAAAAAACGGGAATTTGTCTTTAGCATTTTCAATCCAGATTGATAAAGACGGAAAATATTCCGGAGCAGAGCAATATGATTCAACAAATAAAATGAAGTTTTATTTTACCAATATTTTACAAAATGATTATGGCCAGATTACAGACATGAAAAAATATAATGCCGATAGCACCTTTAGTGGATCCATGTCAAATACTTATAACAATCAGATTAATACAGGTGGTGAAATGAAAGATAGCCTGGGTAAAGTAACTTCTACAACCACTCTAAAATTAGATGATAAAAATAATGTGATAGAAAGTGATACCAAAAGTGTTGTAAAAGATTCTACTACGAATAAAGTAACAAAATATAAGTACGATAGTTTTGATGATAAAGGCAACTGGACTCAAAGAACACAATCAGATGAAAACGGTAAACCTGAAAAAATTACCAAAAGAGAAATTACTTATTACAAAGATTAAATGACTGATATTTTTTCTAAGGCATAATTAAAATTTGCTTTCAGGATTTTAATAATTTAGTTTTTTCACAGGCTGGCATTAGTAGGGCCCTAGCCTAAAATTATCCTTTCTTAAAATGATCAGGATTTGCACTTCTGCCAGCATAGAAGCAAGCCCACTGTTGCAGGAATATTTCCACTTTAATATAAATGGCAGCGGATGCATGAGCCAACATAAGAGATCGTTCCGAATGTTGGCAGTCGCTTATATTAGACCAATATCAAATCCTTGCTTTGCTAAATAGTATCTGCAAGAAAACTCTCTAACTCAATGCTGGCAGTGGTTGTATCATAAAATTAGTTATGAACACATGTGCGTAAGTGTTGATTCTACTGCATTTCAGCACAATTTTTGCTCATTATTGGTATCTAAAAACAT
>DATKQQ010000006.1:0-35219 GCA_035532615.1 Hanamia sp. | reverse complement strand
CAAAACCTGGTAAAACGAGTTGATTGGGGCTCACATATCCCGGAGTTGATGCACGCTTTCTGGAGGGTCCTTTTGAATTACCTTGCATTTGAATTTGATTTTTAATTCTCTATCCCAAATGTAGCAAAGCTTTCGGAGTTAATCAGCAAACCCTACTTATGTCTGGATAGCTGCAATGTGGGTTAAAACCGGAGCGCCCGTCTGAACGGAACGGGCAGGGGTGACATTTTTTTCTTAACTAAATGACATTGGTTGTCCCGTTGCAAAAAACAGGAATAGACTTTCTGGTAAATAATTTCAATAAAAAACCCCGGAAATTTTCCAGGGTTTTATTTATTAAATTTCTTTTACAACACGGATAAATCGTGAACAGCCGGTTATACTTCTTTTTATTTTCTTACGCTTACAGATACATGCCGGTCTGTAGCCTTTTCTGAATCAGAAGCCGTCGCAGGATATTTTGCAAACTGAGAACCATATCCTTCGGCACCAATAACCTGGTTACCTACTCCTCTTTTATCCAAACCATTTTTTGCGGCATCAGCTCTGTCCTGTGATAATTTTTTATTGACTGCCGGATTACCAGTAGCATCGGTATATCCTCCAATTTTTATTTTTGCATCGGGGAAAGCTTTTAATATTTCGGCGATATTATCCAATTGTTTTTCACTTTCCGGTTTCAGCGTTGCCGTGCCGGTATTAAAGTTCAGATTGTCGAAATTGAACCAGGTGTTTTTTAATGAATCTTTGCTCAATGATTTCCAGTCGCTTTCTAAGAAAGTTACCAACTGGTCTTCGATGCCTCCTTTATAGGCATCCAGCTCTTTACCATTGGGGAGTTTTACTTTAATAGATTCAGGTGTGGTGCTTGCCGGAGCGGTTCTCATAGCAGAGGTGTCAGCCTTTTGCATGGTTGCTGTTGAGTCCAAATTGGCAGCAGTACTTGGTATGGTTTGGCCACAACCCCTGGAAAGTCCCCATAACAAGGCTACCGCTGCTATTATGATCACTAAGGGTATCAATATTTTAGAACGGCCATAGGTATCGTCAACTAATTTTGTGCTGGTAACAAGTGGATCCGATTTTAGGCGTGGTGTCGCCGAAGTTGCGGCAGCGGTTTCAGAACCTAATCCCAACATTCCCCGAAGAGAAGATAAACCTGGAGGAAGGGCATTCAATATATGATCTTTTTGAGAAGAAAGGAAACCCGACAAGCCGCTTGCTGATAAATTATTTTGTTCAGCATGTTTACCCAATATTCCCATAATAACTGGTAATGCCATACTCATTAATGAAGATGCAGAAGAATCTTTAATACCTGCAAATTTAGAAATAGCGCTGTTGATCACCGATTGAGAACTTCCAAACAAACTGGAAATGATACTGTTTCCCTGCTGTACATTTTCAGCTCCGCTTAAATTAGTATTTCCGGTTGCGCTACCGATAGCATTTTTTGCCATATCTAAAACACTATTTGCTCCTTCTGTTCCCGAAGTGGCTTTGTTTAAAATACCAGCCAGTCCGGTAGGAATGATAGCCGATAATGCTTTTGAAATTCCAGAGCTATCCTCTCCCAATGCGGAAGATGACTGGTTTGTGAATTCGCTGGTGAAAAAATTCTTTACAGTTTCCATCAAATTGAATGACATAGATAATGTAGTTTAGTGTGAAAAAATAAAACGGCTATTCATCTTCATTTCATAATGAACAGGCGCACAAATTTATAATATATCAGCAAATCTATATTATAAAATATTTAGACAACTTTTTTAATTGAAAAAAGGCTATCTTTTTTTGAAGACAACCTTTTTATATTTATTGGGGTAACAATACCTGGTCAATTACATAATATACACCATTCACTGCCTGGTTATCCAGGCTGATGGCATTCGCAGGAGTTCCTGAATAGGGTGCACCACCTGGTGGAAAAGTGCCATATCCCGTAAATTGTAATTTAGTTACAAATGGTCCGGTAAAAGTGGCCTGCGTCAAAATACCGGGATGAGTAGGAAATACTGAATTTATCAAAGTAGTATAAAAAGTTGGAGTTGAAGAAAAATTGTTGGAAAACACCCTGATGTTTGGCTGAAATCCGGCACCCTGATCAGTTGCCAGCAAGTGATAAACTAAAATACCTCGTACATCAGCAGCAGTAATGGAACTGAATAGAAGAGGATTACTAAATACATCCGGCGACCCGGAAAGGGCGGTAGCAGTAGTGCCTGCATTAGATTGCGAAAATCCCTCTTGCAAAAGGGCGCTATAAATAAGTCCGAATAATAATTGCTGAAATGCATTATTGCTCGGTGCCAATACAGTCATGTTGGTAACCGCATATCCCAACAAAGAATCAATTTTGTTTAATCCTGTTTGACCACTATCTGCTCTTGCAACGGCTGCTTTAAAATATGTAAGATTAGGATTATTATACATCGCATCTTTTAATAATTGGCTGGGAGGAGCAACAATCGCAGCAACTACATGCACCACACCATTTTTCATTCTTAAATCGGGTTGTACCACTGGAATATTATTATCATAAAAACCGGTAGCGCTTACAGATGGAAATGTTGAAAGTTGCAGGTTGATAGAAGTTCCGGGCAATTGACCAATAGTAATTGAAGTTGGCAATTGAATGTTTGGAAAAGAATCGGGTAGAGTAGTAGAAAGGTATTGTTGCCCCGGAATAATTGAATATCCTACTATACCGCCTAAAGTTGCAGGCGGCAAAGCATTTACAACATTTACTGAGGGAATTCCCGATGCCCGAAATGCATTATTATTGGGTATAAAAACAGTTAATATTTTTGTAGTATCACTAAACTGTGCCAACATACCAACTTTGGTAGCAGCCGCTTTAAAAAAGCTAAAAGAAGTATCTGAGTTGAGCATATCTCCGATGGTGGAGCTGTTATTATTAACAGGCGGATAAATTATAGGAGTAGCATCCGGCAAAGGTTTATTGCATGATGTAAATAACATAATATAAGCCGAAAAAAAACATAATCCGGAAACCGAAAGGTTTTTTAGAATTTTTATTTTCATATTTTTTATTTAAAAATGATCAATAAAATTATTTTTTAAAATAAGTTATAACCTATGCTTACATAATAAAGTCCGCCAATAGAAGCATCGCCAAATCCATTGCGGTAATATTGGTTTAAAATATTAGTAGCACCTAATTTTAAGAGCACCTTTTGAGCCGGGAACTTATAACTTACTTGCCCGTCAAGGGTTTGAAAGGCTGGGATGGTTCCGTTAGCAAAATCGCCCTGGTATTCCACTTTGTCCTGCCAGCGATAAGTAAAATTAAATCCATACCTCTTGTCTTTACCGAATCCAGTATTGCTGAAAGTGATGCCCCACCTGTAATCTGGAGTATTAAAGTCGGCTTGAAATCCGGCAGGAACACTACCCAAATGATCAGAGGAAATATTGGCGTCAATTAAAAAATTATTTCGAAGCGAATAAGTAAGTCCTAATCCAAAACCATAAGTATTTACATTTCCCGATACATTAGTTGGAACCGAATAGGTAGTAGATACAGCAGCATTATTAAGATTAGCTGTTACTGTAGCGGGATTGGTAAACACACTTTTATCTCCATTTACAGATTGTGCCACTAATACGCTTGAAATGAAATTTTTGTAAATTCCATAATAACCATATAAATCCACTAATAATCTTTTATTGAATAAAAGGCCTTTGTATCCCCCTTCAAATGAATTGACACTTTCGGCTTTAAACTTATTGAAAGTTTGTACCTGTGGATTTCCTGCCAATAAATTATCATCAATGGTATATACCGGGTTTGTATTGAAATGATAAAAAGTTTGAAAGGTTGGGAGACCACCAATTAAAGAAGTACCGCCTGACACTTTCAGATTGATCCATTGGTTCTGAGTGGAGGGAAAACGATAAGCCTGCTGATAGGATAATCTTATATTATTATCCTCCGCTACTTTTATGACTGCTGAAAAGCGCGGTGTAAATCTTCCTTCAAAATTTTGATTTTTATCATAACGTCCTGAAAAGATAAATGTTAAACGGTCGTTTAAAATCTTCTTTGTAGCCTGGATGTATGCCCCAAATTCATTAATAGGAATTTTACCGGTAGAATCCGCAAACAAAGTGCCTTCGGAATTCAATACATATCTTTTATAATTGGCACCGACGAGGACATCTGCAAATTTTGAAGTTTTTGATGAAAGGTTATATTGCCCTTCAACATTATACAGATCCGTTTTATCTACAAATAATCCGCCACCTTCTGAAATCGGGATGCTTCTTATCTTGTTAAAAAGGGTTTCAAATTCTTCAGAACCGGGCGCAGGCCTTCCCACATCAGCAACCGTCCTTGCCGTATTATATGCTTCAATATCTGTTTGCCCCGCTAATTTTGCATTTATAAAAGCCATACCATACTGAGCATACCAGCCGTCAGTTCCACCGCTTGGTTTCCATGCTTCGTTTAACAAGCGGGTGGTAACAGTTGCATTATAAGAATCGCCGGCATTTTCCTGTGTGGTATAAGCTCTCAGAAACCAATTGGTATTTACCAATTCCACTTTGTATTGTCCCATCTTCAAATTCTGTAATGAATAACGGTCGCTGCCAGTATAGACCGTATTTCCCGTACCCCAGTAGCCTTCAGCATTTAAGGAAGTTGCCTGGGTAAGTTTATAAGATGCCTCGCCAATGACCTTATAATTATCTGTATTGGGGTCTATTATATCTTTTTCGTCGTAGCCAGTTCGCGATACGGGCATAGAAGCAGGTAATGAATTGACGTAAGGCGCATAAAAAGGAGCTGCCTGTGCCAGTGGATTCAAAACCATTGAACGAATATCAACAGTTGTTTCATCGCCGTATACATTTATTCCATCATAATTTGGGTCAGTTTCACGCGTACCAGCCTTTATAGCTCCTGATGTGCCGAGACGATTGTAATCACGATAATCATTAGCTACCCAATCTTTTGCCTGCATCAGTTCGGCCCCTATTTTAAAAGCAAATTTATCACTTACTTTTTTTGCCCATCGCAACGACCAGTTGTAGTAGGGAGAAGGGCTGCGGTCATTATTATTCAGATTCATAATACCCGTTTTTACTTCAAAAGAAAGCCCCTGGTAACGAAACGGATCTTTACTATTAATAATTAAAGCGCCATTCATGCCACCCGGGCCATACAATGCTGAAGATGCTCCGGGAAGTAATTCAACACTTGCTAAATCTATACCCATTAAACCAATTATACCCCCAACAGGAAAATTTAAGCCTGGTGCCTGATTGTCCATTCCATCTACTATCTGATTTAGGCGAAGATTACCACTACTATTAAATCCGCGGGTGGTTGGTGTAGAAAAAGTAAGTGAAGAAGTTACCATGTCCACTCCATTTAATTTACCAATCATATCATAATAAGAAACCGCGGGTGTGTTCCTGATATCGGCAGCACTTATTCGTTCAATTGTTACCGGCGACGTCAATATACTTGAAGGCGTACGCGTAGCGGCAACTACTATTGCCTGTCCTAGTGTACTCGCTGGTTCCATGCTCACAGAGACTATTTTAGAGGCATCATTTACAGTAATTTCCTGTTCCTGATAGCCAATTGAAGAAACAATTAAGGTAAGCGGAAGCGAGCTTTTGGTATCCAATGAAAAATGGCCTTTTTCATCAGTATAAGTTCCTTCACCTGTTCCTTTTACTATTACCGACAAAGCAGGTATGCTTTCTCCGGTAGATTTGTCAATCACATTTCCCTTAATGGTAGTACCCTGGGCTACAGCTATTATTGAAAAAAGATTTCCAATGATAAAGAAGGAAAAGCATTTGAAGAATTTTCTCATATCTTTCTTTTTTGGTTAGGAATTAACAGCAATTTAAGGATTGTAATGCTGGAATAAAAAAATATTTTCATAATACGAGATATTGAAGCCGGATTTTCCTAATTACTAAAATTTTATACGCATTTTTGCATTTCATTTTATTGATATGAATTCAACAATATTTCCCGGACAAACCAATTTTTATAAAGGAAAGGTAAGAGATGTATATACCATTGATGATCGCCTTTTGGTAATGATAGCAAGCAATCGTATTTCGGCTTTTGATGTAATACTTCCTAAACCAATTCCGAATAAAGGCCAGGTGCTTAACCAGGTGGCTGCTTATATGCTGAACGCTACCCGGGATATTTGTAAAAACTGGCTGCTTGCAACTCCTGCACCCAATGTTTCCATTGGATTAAAATGCAATCCTTATAAAGTAGAAATGGTAGTGAGAGGAAATCTTACAGGACATGCCTGGCGCACCTACCTGTCTGCCGAACAGGCAGGTGCATCCGGAGAAACAATTTTATGCGGAGAAAAAATGCCGGAAGGTTTAAAGGAGAATGATTATTTTCCAACACCAATTATTACTCCATCTACGAAAGCCGCCGAAGGCCATGATGAAGATATCAGTAAAGAAGAAATTATTGAAAGAAATCTTGTTTCCCGGGAAGATTATGAGCAATTGGAAAAATATGCGTTGCAACTCTTTGCAAGGGGAAAAGAACTCGCTGCGAAAAGAGGATTGATATTGGTGGATACCAAATATGAATTTGGAAAATTGAACAATGAAATTATTTTGATTGATGAAATACATACCCCTGACAGCTCGCGTTATTTTTATGCCGAAGGTTTTGAAGAAAGACAGAGAAAAGGAGAAAAACAAAAACAACTCAGTAAAGAATTTGTAAGGGAATGGCTCATTGAAAATAATTTTATGGGCAAAGAAGGTCAGCATGTCCCTGAAATGAGCGATGAATGGATTGCAACTATCCGTAACCGTTATATTGAATTGTATGAAAAACTAATAGGAGAGAAATTTGTACCGAAAACATTAGATGATGAAGAAACGAAGGAAAGGATTTTAGCGAAGTTGAAAGATTTATAGATTAGCGGTCGGTAAGCCTTACGTGGTTCTGACGGTATCGGCTGCTACTTACCTTCAACCAACTTTTTTATTTCAACAAGAATCGGCTGCCACCCTCCGCCCTCAAGAGTTTCCCTGAATCTCTTTTCGCCATCACCTACGGTTGAGTAATCTCCCTGGGTTGCTGTTAATACCGTTTTACCGTTTTCTTCTTTCAAATCATAAGTTACGGTAAGATAATTTTCGGGAACGTCACGGATGCCTGAATTGGGATCAATGGTGGTATAAGATAAAAACTTTCCAGGATTAATTTCTACAATTTTACCTTTTACAAAAACCATATCTTTTCCTTCATAATTGCCTTTCCATAATAGTTCGCTTCCCGGTTTCCAGTCCGATACGGTTTCACAACCAAACATATATTTTTTGGTTTGTTCGGGGTTTACCAGGGCATCCCAGACATTCGCTGCCGAAGCGTTTATGGTAATGCTGTTTTTTACAATTAAAGGTTTACTCATTTTTTTGATTGTTTAAAATATGAAGCTAAGTTATTTATTCATAGTTGAACCTTTTCTTACAATGTCAGTAAACTACACCCGCGCATATCACTCATATCTCTTCTCCCTAAAACTTCAAATGTGTTATTCCTGTAAATTTTACCTACGTCGTCTGTAGCTATAAAGCTACATGAATACACATTGGCAAGGTCAATAATATTGATCAATCCGTTTACCGGGTTGTCAATTTTAGGAGTTGACACCACGGAAAACGGATCGTTGTATTCGCGAACCAAAACCTTCATCCACGGTGGGGTTGCAAATATCCCATTCCCTTTAGAATAAGCCTGGGAAAGCAATTCCGTCATTCCATACTCTGAATGAATTTCTTTTAAACCCAATTTACTCTTTAAAAATTGATGTACTTCTTCGCGGGTTATCTCGTCTCTCTTACCCTTCATTCCACCCGTTTCCATTACGATAGTATGTTGCAATTTCATCGAATACTTTTCAGCAAAATCAAGTAACGCATAAGTAACGCCTATTAATAAGGTAGGTTGATGAATGATTTCATTATGCACTAACGTTTGATAAAGTATATCATGGTTGTGTAAATAAAAACCACTGTATGGATTATTACTTTTTTTTATCAATTCATTCACCATAAAAATAAGGGAAGAGCTCTCACGTTCCAGGTATCCTGGCAATAATCCGAGGATGCACCATTGATTAGGGTTCCCATAAAATAATGAAAAGGTTTTTGAAAAACTTTTTTGATAAAGTGGCAACTCTTTTACAAAATGCCTGCTTGTATTTTCTCCGGTAGTACCACTGCTTTCAAATACAATACCGGGCTCAAATACTTCTGTTGTTATTTTATGCGTTTTAAAAAAGGAGATAGGCAAATAAGGAATATTTTCTATGGAAAATACATTAGTAGGAATAATTCTTAATGAATCCACATATTTTTTATACAAATCATTATGCCTGTATTGGAATATAAATATCTCCAAAGCCAATTGGTTAAAATTATAATAGTTAGCTTTAAATATATTATTTTTCCATTCTGATATTTCTAACTTATTATTCAGTTTTTAATAATTAATTTTGAAAAATTAAAACACAAAGATGCGATACACCATTTTATTTTCAATCCTTTTGTTTGTCTTTTTTACAGGATGTAAAAAAAACAATGCCGGTTCCGCACCTACTCTTAAATTTAAAAATGTAAATTCTACAGAGTTTCAATCAGGAGATATCCTGGTATTTACGTTATCTTTTGATGGAGGTTCAACCAATGGAACAGACACTGTTTACGTAGAGGAAGACGTTCCGAATTGCCCTGCAAGTTCTTTTAACGAATCGTATGGTTTGCCTTCTTATCCTGTTACAAAAGGACAGAAAGGTGAGATTACGGTAACTTTTGGATATAATTCAAACTCTTCTTATCAAAATATTTCACCCCAGTGCCAGGAAAATGATACAGCTGTTTTTCGGTTTGCCTTAAAAGATAATGCACAGCATACAAGTGATACTGTATCTTCCCCAAAAGTTATTCTTTATTATTAAAAATCGTGTGGATCAAAAAAATTTCGGAGCTTATTTTATTCGGAAGCATTTTTATTGCAGCCTGCGCGGTTGGTTTATCCATGGAAACTAATATATTGCTTGGGGTTCCTTTCAATAATGTTAGCTTTTATTGTTTTGTATTTGGCGCTACCTTAGTTCAGTACAATCTGCATTACCTGGTAAAGAAAACGGCAGTTCATCATTCGGCACGACTTGCATGGTCTCAAAAAAATAAAAATATTCATTTAGTGCTTTTAAGTGCGGGAGTCATCTTTATTCTTTTTAGTTTTTTTAATTTTCATCTTAAACATTTTGCGATCCTGATTGGCCTTGGATTTATCGCGATGCTATACTCGTTTCCTTTTCTTCCTTTTGGTAAACGAAAAAGAATAAAAGATTATGGATTTTTAAAAATTATTACTCTGGCTCTTTTGTGGACTTTAGTAACAGTATGGTTTCCTGTTAATGATATGTCGGTATCAACGTCTCTTTTTATTTTCATTTTTGCAAAACGGTTTGTGTTTATGTTTATTCTATGTTTACTGTTTGATGTTCGTGACATAGGAATAGATAATAAAGAAAAAATTAATACGCTTGCAGTAATTCTGGGCAAAAAAAAATCATATTTTTTATCTTACATTTTATTGATCGTATTTGTGTTGATATCCTATTTCCAATATTTTTATTTTCCGCAAACCGGTTTTTTTATAGCGATGCTGGCATCTGCAGTTGCCACTTTAGGAACCCTGGAAATTACCAGGAAAATCAATTCTGATTTTATTTACCTGGCCGGCATTGACGGTATGATGCTATTACAGGCTTTGCTTGTTTACCTGTTCAGTATAAAACTTTAAATTTGCATATTCATACTAAAACATTTTTAATTATTTATTATGGCGAAAAGTAAAAGATCACCTTTCAGTATTTCTGAAAAATCAATGGAATTCTTAAGAGCTTATGTGAATACCGCTTCACCTGTTGGTTCTGAATCCAATGGCCAAAAAGTTTGGCTCAATTATATAAAAAACTATGTGGACAGCACTTTCACGGATCCTTATGGAACCGGGGTAGGAATTATTAATCCAGGTAAAACTTTCAAAGTAGTTATAGAAGCGCATGCTGATGAAATAAGCTGGTTTGTAAATTATATTACTCCTGAAGGATTCATTTATTTAAAAAGGAATGGTGGCGTAGATCATCAGATCGCCCCTTCTCAAAGAGTAATTATTCATGGGAAAAAAGGCCCGGTAAAGGCGGTTTTTGGATGGCCTGCGATACATACCCGCCATGGAAATGACGGTGATAAAGAGCAACAACCAAAAGTGGAAAATCTTTTTCTCGATAGTGGAGCACGAAATAAAAAAGAGGCAGAAGCTTTAGGAATTCATGTAGGGGCTGTGGTTACTTATACTGATGGCTTTGATGAAATAGCCCACGGAAACTTTATTGGGCGTGCCTTTGATAATCGTATTGGAGGCTTTATGATAGCCGAGGTTGCGAGGTTATTGAAAGAAAATAAAAAGACAATTCCTTACTCTTTATACGTAGTAAACGCAGTGCAGGAAGAGATTGGTTTACGTGGTGCAGAGATGATAGCAAGAAGAATAAAACCGGATGCCGCTATTGTTACAGATGTAACACATGACACCACTACACCGATGATCAATAAAAATGTCCAGGGAGATTGTTCTTGTGGTAAAGGTCCTTCCTTAACTTATGGACCGGCTGTTCACAATAAATTACTTGCCTTGATACAGGATACAGCAACAAAAAATAAGATCCCATTTCAATTAGCTGCTGTAAGTCGCGGTACCGGTACTGACACCGATTCATTCGCTTATGCTAATGATGGTTGCCCATCAGCTCTAATTTCAATGCCACTCCGTTACATGCATACCACAGTTGAAATGATTCATAAAGATGATGTTGAAAATACCATCAGGCTTATTTATGAAAGTTTACTGGCATTGACTCCTAAGACAAATTTGAGTTACTTTTGATAAAAAACATATTATTATGGAATTGGTAAGAGAAACTTTTGTTCCCGAAAAGAATAAAATTGAGTTGACTGTTCCTGATAATTTTATAGGAAAGAGGATAGAAGTATTTGCATTTGAAATAGAAAATTCTTCTATTGAACAACAAAAAAAATAAGACAACCTTTTATAGTCGCTGATGCTAAGGTTGAAGGGTATAAGTTTAACAGAGAAGAAGCAAATGAAAGATAAAAGTTTCGTTGATAGTAACATTTTGATCTACGCTCATACAAAGCAGGATGAAAAGAAAGGAAAAATTGCTCAGGACACTTGAAAACGAATGCTCTGTTTTATATTCAGAAGATTTACATCACAACCAAAAAATAGAGAAAACTTTAACTATCATAAATTCATTTATTTAAATGCAAATAAGAAACGACTGGACAAAAGAAGAAATTTCTGAGATATATAATACCCCATTGTTAGAACTTATTTATAAAGCGTCTAACGTTCACCGTGAATACCAGGAAACGGGGGAAGTACAGGTATGCACACTGCTTTCTATTAAGACAGGAGCTTGTACTGAAGACTGCATCTATTGTTCCCAATCGATCAGAAACCATACAGGAATAGAAGTTCAGGCACTCATGAAAAAAGATGACGTACTGGCCCAGGCGCAAAAAGCAAAGGATGCAGGATCTACAAGATTCTGTATGGGAGCTGCATGGCGCGAAGTGAGAGACAATCGTGATTTTGACCGCGTACTCGAAATGGTGAAAGGTGTGAATGAAATGGGAATGGAAGTATGTTGTACCCTTGGAATGCTCACAGAAAAGCAGGCCGATAAATTACGTGAAGCGGGTTTATTTGCCTATAATCATAATGTAGATACTTCAAGGGAATATTATCCTGAAATAATTACTACCAGAACTTATGATGATCGTCTTGAAACATTAAGTAATGTACGCAAAGCAGGGATAAGTGTTTGCAGCGGCGGCATTATAGGCCTTGGCGAAACAAAAGAAGATCGTATTGGAATGTTACATACTTTATCAACTTTACCATCACACCCCGGAAGTGTTCCTATCAACGCGTTGGTGAGAATTGAAGGAACTCCGCTCGGGGGAAATTCAAAAGTAGATATCTGGGATATGATCAGGTCGATAGCGACAGCAAGGATCATTATGCCCAAAGCTATGGTGAGATTAAGCGCGGGACGCAATGAAATGACTGTTGCCGAACAAGCCTTGTGTTTTATGGCCGGCGCCAATTCTATTTTTTCGGGAGAAAAATTATTGACTACGCCTAACCCTGATTTTGATGAGGACAATGCTATGTTTCAATTGCTTGGATTAAAGCCCAGAGAATCTTTCAAAGAAGCTGCTACTGCTGCTGAGGCTGGTTTTGTAGAAAATGTTTTAATTAGCTAATCAGTTAATCAGCTAATTAACTAATTAAAAATTATGGATAAAGAAATCTTTTTAAATGCTTATCGTTTAATGTGCACTGCCGGTGCGATGGCAAAGAGCTATGAAGCCAACCGGCAGGTTTGTAAATATGTACATTCCACTTCCAGCGGCCATGAAGCAATTCAACTGGCAACTGCTTTTCAATTATTACCTTGTGATTTTGTAAGCCCTTATTACCGGGATGAAAGCTTACTTCTTGGACTTGGGTTTTCTCCTTATACTTTGATGCTTCAATTACTCGCTAAAGGTGATGATATTTTTACTGGTGGAAGAGAATATTATTCTCATCCCAATTATCGCGGAAAAGATAAACCAACTATCATTCATCAAAGTAGCGCAACAGGGATGCAAGCAATTCCTGCAACTGGTATTGCACAGGGATTACAATATTTGCAAAAAATAAATTCCCCTTTATTCAAAAAAGGAATTAATGGTGAAGCTCCGATAGTAATTTGTTCACTCGGTGATGCGAGTCTTACAGAAGGGGAAGTGAGCGAAGCATTTCAGGTTGCCGTTTTGAAAAAGCTTCCAATTATTTACTTGGTTCAGGATAATGATTGGGGAATCAGCGTTACTTCTTCAGAAGCGCGGACAATGAATGCATCTGAATTTGCAAAAGGTTTTAAAGGACTTCAACATTTGAGTATAGATGGCAGCGATTTTTTCCAGAGCTATGAAGTAATGAAAAATATTGTGAGCCAGGTGAGAGAAACTTCACAGCCCTTTTTGATACATGCAAAAGTGCCACTGCTCGGGCATCACACCAGCGGAGTGAGAAAAGAATTTTACCGGTCAGAAGAAGATCTTGCCAAACATGCAAAAGAAGATCCTTTTCCAAAATTAAAAAATCGTTTATTACAATTAGAAATCAATGAGAATATTTTAGATGAAATTGAAAGAACGATTGTTGAAGAAGTTTCGCAACAATTTGAAAAAGCAAAAGCAGCTCCCGAGCCCGATCCTTCAAATGTGGAGGAACACATTTTTGCCACAACAAATATTACCGGTGAAAAAGGAGAACGTGATCCAAAAGGTAAAGAAAAGATAATAATGGTTGATGCCGCATTATTTGCTATTCGTGAAATCATGGAAGATTTACCTGAAGCGGTTTTGTACGGACAAGATGTAGGAAGAAGATTGGGAGGAGTTTTCAGAGAAACAACAACATTGGGCGATCAATTCGGCGATCACCGTGTTTTTAATACTGCAATCCAGGAAGCGTACATCATTGGTTCAACAGTGGGCATGTGTGCTACCGGGGTGAAGCCGATTGTAGAAGTGCAGTTTGCAGATTATATGTTTCCGGGAATCAATCAACTGGCAACGGAAGTTGCGAAAAGCTGTTATTTAAGCTGTGGGAAATTTCCGGTGCAAACAGTCATTCGTGTACCGATTGGTGCGTATGGTGGTGGTGGCCCTTATCACAGCGGCAGCATAGAAACTTTATTGCTTTCTATCAAAGGAATAAAAATTGCGTATCCTTCTAATGCTGCGGATATGAAAGGATTGATGAAAGCTGCATTCCTCGATCCTAATCCTGTAATCATGCTGGAACACAAAGGGCTTTACTGGAGTAAAGTCCCGGGAACGGAAGATGCAAAACGTGTAGAGCCTTCCCGCGATTATGTATTACCGTTAGGCAAAGGAAACATCGTTTTAAAAGCCGATGAAAACAAAATTAAAAACGGCGAAACTTTTTGCATCATCACTTATGGAATGGGAGTTTATTGGGCAAAAAATGCTGCAAAAAAATTCCCCGGACAAATTGAAATCATTGATTTAAGAACATTATTTCCTTTGGATGAAGAATTGATTTTTTCTACTGTAAGAAAACATGGAAAATGCCTGGTGCTTACAGAAGAACAGCAGAATAATTCTTTTGCAGAAGCACTGGCAGGGAGGATTTCAAAGGAATGTTTTCAATATTTAGATACCCCCGTCGAAGTGTTGGGTTCATTAAACCTTCCGGCCGTTCCTATGAATATTGGATTAGAAAATGCAATGTTACCAAACGAAGAAAAAGTGATTAAAGTGATAATTAGATTACTGAATTATTAAATTATTATCCCCAAAAAAATTACCATTATTTAATTTTTACAACAAAATGAATTTCAGGGCATGTTATTTGAGACTGAAAATGCATGATACAATGGCATATTAGCTGTTCAGGATTTCATTATAAAGACTGGAAAGAAATTTTTTATCCTAAGGATGTTCCTCAGAGATTGTGGTTTGAATATTATTGCACGCATTTTAATACCCTTGAATTAAACGTTACTTTTTACAGGTTTCCACAAGTTGGTATGCTAAAAAGTTGGTATGAAAAAAGTCCGGCCGATTTTTCTTTTTCTGTAAAAGCACCCAGGTTAATAACTCATTATAAAAAAATGAATGATTGTGAAAAGTTATTGGATGATTTTTATGACACCGTAACAGAAGGGTTAAAAGAAAAGACTGCCTGTATTTTATTTCAGTTTCCTCCCTCATTTGATTATACTTTAGAGAGACTTGAAAAAATAATTAATAATTTCAAACCACAATTTTCAAACGTGGTTGAGTTCAGGCATGCAAGTTGGTGGAATGAAGAGATTTATAAAAAGTTGGGTAAAAATAGAATTACATTTTCCGGAATAAGCCATCCTCGGCTACCGGATAAATTTATTGTAAATACTTCTTTATTTTATTACAGGATGCATGGTGTTCCTAAATTGTATCAATCCGTTTACACAATTGAATTTTTAAAAGATATTGTGAAAACAATCCGTTCTTCCCCCAAAATAAAGAATGCGTTCATTTATTTTAATAATACCATGAACGGTGCCGCAATAATAAATGCTAAGGAGATGATTGGATTATCGAATGGTTAAATTGTCAATCGGTGAATCGTGATTATTTCCTGCCCGAAAGACATAGTCAGGCGGGGTTTGTTTACTGGTAGCAGATTGCTGATTGATCATTATTTCCCCAGCATAAAAAACATAGCAAAAGCTGCAGAAGCCATGCCTAGAAAAGTAATCCATAAAATTATTTTGGAAAGTACACCACTTTTATATTCACCCATGATCTTATCATTTGCTGATATTTTTATTATAAGAAAAATGAGAGGTACTGCTGCCACTCCATTTAATACAGCTGAATAAACGAGGGCTTTTACAGGGTTTATTCCAATAAAATTAATAATTAAGCCGATAATAGTTGCAATGGTGATAATCCCATAGAAACCATGAGCTCTTTTTAGTTTTAAATTCAAACCCGATTTCCAGTTTACAGCTTCTGAAACTGCGTAAGCTGCCGAACCTGAAAGAACAGGAACAGCTAAAAATCCTAATCCAATAATGCCAATAGAAAAAATAACCTTTGATAAATATCCTGCATGAGGGAAAGAATGTACAAGTGGTTCGAGCGCTTTGGCCGCATCAGCAGCGGTCTTTATATCAGTTACTCCACTGTTATGTAATATAGTTCCGGCAACCACCAGGATGCTCCATGTTGTGATTTCAGAAATGACCATTCCGAAGGTATTATCAATGCGCATTTTGTGGATATTGCTTTTCCGTATGGATGGCAATCCATGCTTTATCATTTTTCTTTCTTTCACTTCTTCCACTTCCTGGGAAGTTTCCCAGAAGAACATGTAAGGTGAAATAGTAGTTCCCAAAACACCTGTAATTATAAAAAAGAAAGCAAAGCTGAATTCGATATGAGGAATAAAAGTAGCTTTTAAAACTGTAAGCCACGGCATCTTTGCAATAAAAACGGTGATTGGATAGGCAAATAAAGAGAGCGCCAGCCACTTTAATATTCGGGCATATACTTTATAAGTTGTAAATATTTCCAGTATCAAAATACTTGCGGTAAAAAGCAATGTCCATACTGTAAATGGCAATGGGAGTATTAACTTAGCGGCTGCAGCCATCGCACCAATATCCGCCCCTATATTGATTACATTAGCAATTAAAACAATTCCAACTACTGAATAAAGTATTTTCGAATTGTAGTGTTGTTTCATAATTGCGGATATCCCTTTGCCGGTTACCATGCCTATTCGTGCACATGCCTCCTGCACGCCCATCATAAAAGGAAGCATATATAATGCTGTCCATAATTGCCCATAGCCAAACTGGGCACCGGTTTGGGAATAAGTAGCAATACCAGAAGGGTCATCATCTGCCGCACCGGTAGTAAGCCCGGGGCCAAGAATGGATAAAAATTTCCGGAATTTATTTCGTTTTGGTTTAGGTTTTTTTACCTGAGCCATCTTTATAGATTGAGAATGTAAGATAATTAATTAACGGAATTATTTGTTATTCCATTTACTATGAATTATTTAAGGAAACTTCTATCTCAAAAACAATATGCTCAGTAAACAAACCTGCCTGGGCAGCAGCCTGGGAATTAATCCTGATTTGTATTTTATCTTTCATTATCAATAATGCTAAAAAAACCATTAAGAAAAATCCAAATCCATTAAGTTTGATAAAAAAACCGATGACACAGGAAACCCGTAAAACCAAAACTGAAATTCGCTTTTTTGATGGGCACCAGGACCGTTTGAAAAATTTTAAATATGCTTTAAGTGTTTTCTTTGAATTTATAAAAGGCTTTAGGGCACTACATTTCGTAGGTCCCTGCGTTACTATTTTTGGTTCAGCTCGTTTTAAAGAAGACCATCCTTTTTACCAACAGGCAAGGGAACTTTCAGGGGAAATTGCAAAACTCGGATTTACCATTATGACAGGCGGAGGCCCGGGCATTATGGAGGCTGCAAACCGTGGAGCGAAAGATGTGGGAGGAAAAAGTGTAGGTTGCAATATTATATTACCACATGAACAAAAACCTAATCCATATGTTGATAAATGGGTAGATATCAAATATTTTTTTGTTCGGAAAATGTTGTTAATGAAATATTCGTATGCATTCATTGTGATGCCTGGCGGATTCGGAACGCTGGATGAATTTTTTGAAGCGATAACTTTAATTGAGACCAGGAAAATTGAAATGTTTCCTATTATTATTTTTGACCGTGAATTCTATCAGCATATAATTAAACATACCCAAAAAATGTTGGAAGAAGGAACGATATCAAAGAATGATCAAAAACTGTATGTTGTGACTGATTCTATACAAGAGACCATCAATTATATCAAAGAAAAAAGCGTTATGGCTTTTGGATTAAAATATATGAAACCTAAAAAACCATTCTGGGCATTATTTGAAAAGGGACTAAATCATGTTTTATAAAACTATTTTTTTCTCTAACTCTTATCATATCCACAACTACAAGTTTTTTATCTTTGATAAAAAAAACTATGCCGATATCATGGAAAGGAATTTATCCTGCGCTTACTACCCAATTTACAAAAGAAGATAAACTGGATTTACCATTATTTGGAAAAAACCTAAAGGCACAAGTAGATGCCGGTATAGATGGCATTATTTTGGGAGGTACTTTGGGAGAATCGAGTGTTCTTTCTACTGATGAAAAAGAAAAATTAGTAAAGTTTGCTATTGAAAAAGTTGCGGGTAAAATTCCGGTGATTTTAAATATTGCTGAAGGAAGTACACGGGAAGCATTGCAGCAGATAGAATATGCAAAAAGCTGGGGGGCACAAGGTTTGATGGCTTTGCCACCCATGCGTTATAAAAGTGATCATAGAGAAACCGTGCAATGGTTTAAAGCAATCGCCAAAACTACTGATTTGCCGATTATAGTGTATAACAATCCTGTAGATTATAAAACATTGATCACAATGGAAATGTTTCATGAGATGAAAGAATTTAAGAATATAGAAGCAGTGAAAGAATCTACCAGGGATGTAACGAATGTAACCCGAATGCGTAATCGTTTTGGCAATCGTTATAAAATTTTATGCGGCGTAGATACACTGGCGATGGAAGAACTTTGTCTTGGCGCTGATGGTTGGGTTGCAGGTTTGGTTTGTGCATTCCCCAGGGAAACTGTAGCCATCTATCGTATGGTAAAAGCAGGAAGGATACAGGAAGCAACAAAAATTTATCGGTGGTTTATGCCTTTGCTCGAAATGGATATTCATCCGAAACTGGTACAATATATCAAGCTGGCAGAAAAAGAGGAAGGTATTGGAAGCGAGGCAGTACGTGCTCCACGGCTTATTTTGGAAGGAGAGGAGAGGAAGAAGATTTTAAAAATTATCAATGATGGAATTGCTTCGCGCCCGGAACTTCCTGATTATTTGTCAATAAAAAATTAAGTAGGGACAGGTCGAGACCTGTCTTTACGCCCAAAAATTAATCGTGTAAATTTGTATGATTCGCAGATAAAAAAAATAAATAAAATGTTTACAGATGCAACATCAGAAGAAATAAATAAAGTGATGAAAGAGGCGTGGGACGCATTTCATCAATACAGAAAAATGCCTTTGAAGAAACGGGCTGATTTTATGCGTGCAATCGGGGAAGAATTAAAAAATAATGAAGATGAATTAGTTCAAACAGCGATGAAAGAAACCAATTTGCCTGAAGCAAGATTGAAAGGAGAATTGGCAAGAACTATTTTTCAACTGAATCAATATGGTGAAGCAGCAGAAAGTGGCGAATGGCTGGAAGCCAGAATAGATACCGCTATTCCTGATAAAAAACCGCCAAAACAAGACATTCGAAAAATGTTGATTCCTCTGGGACCGGTAGTTGTTTTCGGTGCCAGTAATTTTCCATTTGCTTATTCAACTGCCGGAGGAGACACGGCATGCGCCTTTGCAGCAGGCTGTCCTGTGATTGTAAAAGCGCATCCGGCACATGCACAAACTTCAGAAAAAGTGGCTAAGGCAATTTTAAGTGCAGTAAACAAACAAAAAATGCCTAAAGGTATTTTTGCCCATATTCACGGAGCAAGTGTTGAAGTAGGTAAAGCTTTGGTAATGCATGAATGTACAAAGGCGGTTGGTTTCACAGGATCACTTGGCGGTGGAAAACAATTGTTTGACTGGGGAAACCAACGTAAAGTTCCGATCCCTGTTTTTTCAGAAATGGGAAGTATCAATCCTGTTTTTTTATTGCCTGAAAAATTGAAAAGCTCTTTGGAGGAAATTGCTGTAACTTACGCCGGATCGATAACACAAGGAGTTGGTCAATTTTGTACCAATCCGGGATTGATCATTGGAATCGAAGGAGATGATCTGAAAAAATTTATTGAAACTGTTGGCAGGAAAATAGAGAAAATAGCCCCGGCAAAAATGTTGCACCCGGGCATTGCAAAAGCTTTTGATGAAAAAAGAAATAAGGCTTTGCATCAGGATAATGTAACGACAGTTTCTGTTTCAAATACACCTAAAAAAGAGAATGAGGGAACACCAACTGTGGCAACAGCGTCAGGGAAGGATTTTTTAAATAATTCCGTTTTGCACCAGGAAGTTTTTGGTCCCTATTCATTGGTGATACGGTGTAAAGACATGCAAGAAATGATTGAAGTAGCGAAACATTTGGAAGGGCAATTAACTTCTACTTTAATGGCTACCGATAATGATTTTATTTCTAATGATGAATTGGTAGAAGCTGTAAAAAATATTTGCGGAAGATTTATTTTAAATGGTGTGCCTACAGGCGTAGAGGTTTGCCTTAGCATGCAGCATGGCGGCCCTTTTCCGGCAACAACTGATTCAAGATTTACCTCAGTTGGTGCGGATGGTATCAAGCGTTTTGCCAGGCCAATCGCATTTCAAAACTGGGAAAATAAATTATTGCCTGATGAATTGAAAAATGAAAATCCATTGCATATATGGCGGACAGTGAATAACCGTTTGACAAAAGAGAAGATTCACTAATTGTTTCTTTCAAATTATTTTCGATTAAATGAAATCAAACCCTATCACCAAAAAATATTCCAACTCTTCCTTAAAAAGATTAGGAGGATCAGTCTTTCATTGCATAGATGCACACACCTGCGGTAATCCCGTTCGATTAGTTGCTGACGGTGGGCCTGCATTAGAAGGAAATACCATGAGTGAAAGACGCCAGCATTTTTTAAAAGAATACGATTGGATAAGGAAAGGTTTAATGTTTGAACCACGTGGTCATGATATGATGAGTGGCAGCATTTTATATCCCCCATGTGATACGCAAAATGATATGGGTGTATTATTTATCGAAACAAGTGGCTGCCTTCCCATGTGCGGCCACGGAACAATTGGTACAATTACTATCGCCATTGAAGAAGAATTAATTCAGCCAAAAACTCCTGGTGTTGTGTTGATGGAAACTCCTGCCGGTTTAGTAACGGTAAAGTATAAACGTAAAGCTAAAAAGGTTGTTTTAGTCAGGTTAACAAACGTTCCCTCTTTTCTTACTGCCGAAAATATCGAGGTAGAATGTCCTGATTTGGGAAAATTAAAAGTGGATGTTTCTTATGGAGGGAATTTTTATGCTATCGTGGATGTCCAGAAAAATTTTAAAGGACTTGAAAATTATTCTGCCGGCCAATTGATTGCCTGGAGTAGGGAAATGAGGAAGAGGATCAATGAAAAAAATGAATTTATTCATCCTGAAAATTCAACCATTAATTCTTGTTCACATATTTTATGGGCAGGAAAAGTTTTAGATAAAACTTCCACCGCACGAAATGCTGTTTTTTATGGAGATAAAGCGATTGATCGTTCTCCATGCGGAACAGGCACTTCAGCCCGTATGGCTCAATGGTATGCAAAAGGAAAATTAAAAAGTGGAGAGGAGTTTATTCACGAAAGTATTATTGGAAGTAAGTTTATAGGTCGCATTGAGGAAGAGTTAACCATTGCCGGTAAACCTGCCATACGTCCATCTATAGAAGGTTGGGCAAAAATTTATGGATATAATACTATTTCAATTGACAAAAATGACGATCCTTACGCACTGGGCTTCCAGGTAATTTGAACAAATGGATTGTTTCCTTAATCATTTAATGGGCCCAATACCGAAGCCAGTCAATCATGCGGCTGGTAAATCCATATTCATTATCAAACCAGGCAACTACCCGTGCATGATTTTCTATAACAGATGTTTGTGTGGCATCAATGATGCAGGAATGCGTGTTTCCCTTTATATCAAGCGATACCAATTGCTCTTCCGTGTAATCAAGAATTCCTTTGTACTCATTTTGGGAAGCGGTTTTGAATAATTTATTTACATAAGAGGTGCTTGTTTCACTTTTTAGCTGAACGGTGAATTCGGCCATAGCCCCATTAGCAACAGGAACCCTTGTAGAAAACACATTTATTTTATTTTGCAAAGAGGGCAATAACCTGTTTAATGATTTATCCAGATCTATAGCAACCGGGATGATAGATTCGGCTGCCGCTCTGCCTCTGCGAAGTTGCTTATGAGAAGAATCTACCAGTGACTGCCTTGAAGTATAGGAATGAAGTATATTGATGTGTGCAGACCTTATTCCTATTGAATTTAAAATATAAAGTATATGCACAGAACAATTGGTCATGCATCCACCGGGCGAAAGGATATTCAGATTATCAATAGTTCCATTTTGATTATGCCCAAAAACCAATAGGGGAATATCTTCAGCACCTGTGGTAGATAATAAAACTTTTTTGGCACCGGCTTTCAGATGTTTTGAAGCAGAAACTTTATCCGAAAATTTTCCGGAGCATTCCAGCACTACGTCAATATTGAGATCTTTCCAGGGAAGTTCTTTAGGGTCCGGATTCAGTAAAACAGCTATTTCTTTTTTATTGATTGTAAGAGATTGACCATTTATTTTTACCTGATCTGAGAACGTACCATAAACCGAGTCATACTTTAAAAGATATGCCAGGTTTTCAATAGGCATTATATCATTAACTGCTATTAGATCCATTTCTTTATCGTCAATCAATCTTCTGAACAAAAGTCTTCCTATACGCCCCATTCCATTTATTGCTATTCGCATTTCTTTTTTTTTGTACAAATATCCGCAAAGAAATTCTGAAGCCTTATGTAAATATTATGCTACGGGTAAAAAATAAATATAAAATGATTACTCCTTTGACCTAAGTAGTTTGCCAAACGGTACTAATATTTTACGGGTAATCGATAACTTTTCATATAAAAGTCAAAAGTTGATGATCCTTAAGTAAACGTTTCCTTTTATAAAAACGTCTTTAGAATTCTGAAGGCTTTTTGTCTGAAAATCATACATTATTACTAATTTATAAGAATCAAAAAAGAATGTGAATTGCAAATTTTTTTTTAGGCACAATTAATGTGTGCTTATTTTATGATTGAACTCATTTAAAAGTCAATTTATTATTTAACCAAAAATGTACTTATATGAAAGCAATACAAATCCATGAATTCGGTGGCCCGGAAGTATTAAAATTTGAAGAAGCTACAAGACCCACTCCTGCACCTGATGAAGTTTTGATAAAGGTATATGCCAGCGGTGTCAATCCTGTTGACTGGAAAATCCGCGCAGGCCTTGCACAGAAAAAATTCCCGGTTCATCTTCCCCTTATCCCAGGTTGGGATGTTTCAGGCGAAATAGAAGAAGTTGGAAGTAACATATTAAATTTCAAAAAAGGCAATGAAGTTTATAGCAGGCCCGATCCCACGCGTAACGGATCGTATGCTGAATATGTGGTAGTAAAAGCCAACCAGGTAAACAATAAGCCTAAAAGTATCAATCATGAGAAGGCAGCAGCAGTGCCGCTTGCAGGTCTTACGGCATGGCAGGGTTTATTTGATTTCGGAAAGTTGGAACCAGGTCAAAAAGTTTTGATTCATGCGGCACCAGGAGGCGTCGGCACCTTCGCTGTGCAGTTTGCCAAATGGAAAGGCGCCTATGTTATTGGCACTGCATCCGAAGAAAATATTGATTTTTTATACGAGTTGGGAGTTGATGAAGTATTTGATTATAAAACCGAAAAGTTTGAAGATAAAGTGAAAGATGTTGACCTTGTATTTGATCTCATTGGAGGTGATACTCAAAAACGCTCGTTAAAAGTGATTAAGAAAGGAGGCAGGCTCATTACTACCGTGCAACCTCAAAACCAGGATGAAGCCAAATCTAAGAATATACACCTGGAAGGATTCATGGCTCAGTCGCTTCCCGAAGAATTGCAACAAATGGCCGACCTTATTGATTCCGGAAAAATGAAACCCATTGTTTCTCAAATATTTCCTTTAAAACAAGCTGCAGAAGCACACAGAAAAATTGAAACTGGTCACACGAGAGGGAAGATCGTGTTGAAGGTTATTTGAAAGGATGCTCTTTAAGTTAAAAGCATTTCCTTGGCAGGAGGAGGGTCATCTTATGCAGGAGGAAAACCTCTGCATGTGTGCATCTTCTCCAGGTTTTTTTCTGCAGGAAGATAGCCCTCTCTTGGGAAAGGATGATCGTTCGGTGCAGGAATGTAGAAACGAAACGGGCAAAATAAAACATTTACCAGCCGGTTATCGGTTCCGGGTTTTTTCAAATTGATGCCTTGCGGATTATATACAGGATCCGCCTTTAATGTTAATTATTTATTTAAATCTTTCTGCATTAAGATTTCACAATTAGATTAAAGATTCAGGTGCAATATTTGTGGTAGATTTAATAAAAGAATTGATCATGAAAAGAATAAATATTTTAAGATCCATAAAGTTCTTATTGTCAGCATTTCTGCTTTCATTTCTTTTGTCTCAATGTTCCTCAACAAAAAAAGCTACTAACTTAACCTCAGATGAAGTAAAGGATATGGTCAATTCATCTCAATTTGTTTTTGTAGCAGATAGAGTAACTCCATTACGAGGCACATCCAGATTTCTTTCTTCCTATTATGATGTTGTTATAAAAAAAGATAGCCTTACCTGTTATCTTCCTTTTTTCGGACGTGCTTTTCAGGCTCCGATGGATCCTACAAAAGGAGGCATTCAATTCACTTCCACCAATTTTAGTTATAATATTACCACAAAAAAAAATAATGAATGGGTTGTAACTATCAAACCAAATGACTATCAGGATGTACAACAATTGTATTTTAATATCTTTGATAACGGAACCGCTAGTTTGAATGTGGTCAACACGCACAGAGACCCTATTACATTTTCGGGCCATATCAAAAAATTAAAAGAATAATTTGTTAGATGGATCAGCAAACCGGTAAATATATTGTAATCGTTGGTTTGATTATCGTATTGACAGGGATCATCGTTTATTTTTTTCATGATTATTTTAAATGGGTCGGAAAATTACCCGGGGATATAAGAATTGAAAAAGGGAATTTTCGATTTTATTTTCCATTAGTAACGATGATTGTTGTAAGCATTGTTGTTACCATTTTGATCCATATTTTTAAAAGATTTTTCTAAAAATATTTTAATGGAATATTTTGTCAGAAAAGATTCTATCGTCCGTGAAATATGGGGCAAAAGCGATACCGTTCTTTTTATTTTCGCAGGGTCAGCAGCAGAGTTTGCTTTAAACAAAGCTGTTGACTGGCTTTACTTTACCGGAAGGCTTCCTGCAGATCCTTTGGGGCGTTTATTTTCAACAGTTAGTTATGCAAGAAAAATAATCTTCTCCAAAAATGAAACCGCTTTAAAAATTATTGATTCCATTTATACAATTCATAAAGTGGTAGAAAGAAACCGCGCAGACACAATACCAGATTGGGCTTACCGCGATGTGCTTTATATGCTCATTCATTATTCAATAGCTTCTTATGAATTATTGGAAAGAAAATTATCTCTTTCAGAAAAAGAAGAAGTATATGATGTATTCTACCGGTTTGGGCAGAGAATGAAATTAAAAGATCTTTCGCCCGGATATGAGGATTGGCTTATTCAGAGACAAACAGATATGGATAATGATCTCGAAAAAAGTACTTATACAACAGATCTTTTCAAACAATACAAAAAACATTTGGGAAGCATCCGGTATTTTATTTTAATTGAAGGGCAAAAATTAATTATCCCTGGAAAAGTAAGACTCTTATTGGGTTTTAGTAAATTTTCTTTTCTCATTTTAATATTGCCTTTTTATAAATTAAGCAGATTCATTCACCTTGATAATGCGCTTAAAAGGCTATTGCTCCCTAAAAAATATGAAAAGCAAATAAAAGAAATTGATGTTAGCTAACCGTAGGATTATAAAAATCTGGCATGATAATTATTGTAGGTTTTATTATTTCTAACCAATAAAATCTTTATCATGGCAAAGTATTCAAAAGCTGCACAAAAAAAGGTAGAACGCACAATGCATGAAATGCATGAAGGCAAATTAGAAAGTGGTAAAAGCGGAAAGAAAGTTACTAATCCAAAGCAAGCGGTAGCCATCGGATTATCTGAAGCAAGAGAAGAAGGAGACAAGGTCCCAAAGAAATCTAAATCAAAAAAATAGGAATTCTTTGGCTTTTGATGCTCCTGAAAAGTGTTGAACACATTAAAAAAGACGGAAGATAATTCCGTCTTTTTTAAAATTCTTACAATTTGTGAACACCTTTCTATTTCCCGGTGATCTTATGCCACAGCCCTTTTGCCGAGTCACTCAAGTCTTTCACTTTTTCTTCTGCTTCTTCTTTTAATTTACCTGATTTTAAATCATCCATAACCTCACCGGATTTAGCTTTTAGGTTATTGGCAACTTCATTGGATTTTGTTTTCAGGTCATTGGCTACTTCGCCGGCTTTGCCTTTCAGTTCATTAAATTTTTGAGAAGCCTGATCTTTTAAATCGTTGGCTTTTTCTGTAAATGAGGATACTTTGTTGTCAGCCATAATAGATGTTTTTAATGATGATTAAATAAATGGTGTTTCTCTAATTATAGAAATACAATTTACAAATTCCTGAAAATTCATCAAGTAAATTCTAACCTTTAACAATAGATTTTCAAATAGGGGGAATCTAAACCGAAATTAATTTTACACTTTTTATGGTTAGCCGATTTTTATTTTTCTGCTTGCTGAGGATTTACTTGCACTTGTTCGCCATGCCAAAGTATGCTGGAACTACTGCTGATAGCGGACTACAGTTGATTTTTATTCCTTCCAGACTATTGCCAAACCTGCCGTTGCCTGCCAGCCCTCGTCAATCTACATTGAAATTATATTTGACCAAATAACGTTTTTCTTTTTGCGCTCTTCTTGGTAGTTAAAGTCAAGAGGTTTTTGAGTATTAGACGCCTTCATTAAATTAAATCCAATTTTAAATTTAGTTTCGGATGTGTCCATTGTCTGGCTAACCAAAAGTTTTAGCTCAACAGTTTTGCTTTGTCTTGGCGCAAGTATCAAAATTGTTGGAACATTCTTGTCGCATAAGGCTGTTTCAATTTGCAATTTTTTATTGTCAACAGAGTAAAAGTCTTGCCACGAACAAAACATACTAAAGTATTTAAGCGTATCTTTTAAATTATTGGTCAATGTAGTTGGTACAATTCAAAAGGTTTGTTTGTTTTGTTTTCAACTTTACCTTTTCTAATAGTCAATAGACAATTGTTGTTTTCTCCTGTCTGTGAAAATGTCAAACTAGCGACAAATAAACCTATAAGTGTTAAAAATATTTTCATCATAAGTAATTCGTTTTGGGCTTGCCTGCACAACGTTTTACGGCAGCAGGTGGGGAAATAATATTCCTTCTTCCCGTACCGTTGCCAAACCTGCCAGCCGACAGGCTGGTTTATAATTAAAAGTTCGTTGTTTATTCTATCGCTCAATAGATTTTTTTAGCCGGAACTACCGCTCAACAATTTTGCAAAAGATCATTGTTATTCCCCGCCCGAACATACCGTTCGGTACGGGCAGGCTTCAGCCCCACTTGCTGCAAACCGATAAGCAGCCGTTACTCTTTTTCTTTTTTGTTTTGCCACCACTTAAAAAGTTGTCAGTTGTGATAAAATTTGTAAAGCTTTTCATTGCAAGTCCATTCATAAGTTCTTTGTCGCCACTCTAGATTTTGCAGCGAAAGTGTTTTGAATACGCAACATAGTGAGTGTCTTTCGGGTCAATGTCAGCTACCAACTTTTCCGCTGCTAACCAGGTTGAATGTTTGATTTGTTCTTCTGAAATAAAAGTAATATCCTTGCATACTTGAAATTCTGATTCCCGCACCTGTTCTGAAGTTAAGCCGGAAATTTTGCAAAGTCGAGGGTAGTGTTTCAAAATTTCTTTACGCAAAAAATCCGGTGCAATAAATTCCAAATATTTTCGGGGATTGATAAGCAGATCGCCAATTTTTCCATTAGAATTGAGAATACCGCTAAATACAATATTTGCATCCACAATTATTCTCACTTGATAAAACGTTTACGGTTTTTCTCCCACCATGAAGCATTTACTTCGTCAGCAAGTTTATCAACTTCAGATTGTTTTGCTTTACTTTTCGCTGTCGCTTCAAGATACTTCATAAAGTCTATGAGTCGTTGCAAGCCAAAACTGTCAACCGATGAAGAAATTGTAATTGTTATCTGGTCATTACTTGTTCGTTCTATGAGCATATCTTTTATTCGTTTTAATGTTTAAAGATAAAAAAAATAATTGTCTTTAAGTGTGGAGGGCAGAGAATAAAATGTCTCCACCAATGGCAGCTTACATTTAAACTTTGCGCAGGCGGGAAAGTATTCCTTTCTGCCGGAACCGTTGCCAAACCTGCCGGACGGTAGGCTGGTTTATAATAAAAAGTTTATTAAAGAGAATCGTTATTAGGGAAGATTGCCAACATCAGTTCCGATTTCATTCATTAAAAGATAAACGGAATAAGGCGGTATTTTACCTTATTGCAATATGCTTCATAACCTTCCAGGTTTTGTCTCAGTTCCTCCTCTTCATCAATGGCTCTTAAAATAATTACAACTATTAAAATAATTACAGAAAGTAATCCCCACCATGAGCCTAACGCCAAAGGTGTAAACCCTAATAAAATAATTGCTCCTGTGTACATAGGATGGCGGATAATACCATATAACCCGGTTGAAATTACTTTTTGTTTTTCCTGTACTTCAATCGTTGCGCTAAGAAATGTATTTTTTTTAAAAACATAAAACAAGAAAATAAAAGCAATCAATATAATTGCGTCAGCGATTAATGAAACAGGAAATGAAACTTCAGACCATTTGTGGCTGTTATCCAAAGAGGAAATGACATAAACACTTATGAAAGCTATTCCAGCTATCGCCTGGATCAATTTCTGGATTTTCTTCTTTTCTGAAATAGGTCCAACAGCAAGCCTGCTTTCTAATAAGCGCTTATCAAACCTGAAAATATAAATGGTGATGACAAGTACGGGAATGAAGAAGGCAGCTAAATATACCCACGCCCGTATGTAGTCAAAGCTTTCGCGTGGTAAGAACAATGCGATTCCCATTGCAACAAACAGAAATAATACCCCGGCAGTGGTTTTGAATATTAATTCAGGATTTTTCATTTCTGTTTTTATTAAACAAATAGTCACAAATCATGAGACCTGCCAGTGTGTGAATGCCAGTTTAGAATTAATTCCAAACTTGTTATTTTTCTGCCAACAGGTGATTGATAGTTTCATTAAATTCTTTTTTGAATTTTATATATTGTTCACCTGTTGCCGGGCCGCTGAAACCGCTGTCTATCTTTTTGATATTTCCTTTTTTATCCACAAAAATCATAGTTGGGAAAGCATTTATTTCTTCCAATTGTGGTAATGTTTTTTGAGTAAGCAATGGGTCTGAAACGGCTACCCCGGTAATTAAAACCGGGTATTGAACGTGTAATCTTTTCATAAAAGGCCGAAGCGCTTCCTGAGAATTTTCAAAATTGGTAGTACGCTCATAAGCCAGCCCAATTATTGCAATTCCTCTATTATGATTTTTATTATAATAGGCGCTTAAGAACCTGGTTTCATCCATACAATTGGGACACCACGAACCCAAAATCTGGATGACCACTACTTTGCCTTTAAACCTTTTATCATTGATGGAAATTAAATGCCCATCTTTGCTATCCCTGAAACTGAAATTAAGCTTTCCTGCATTGGGTTTTAATTTTGTTTCACCAAACCCTTCCGTTGCTGTAGCATTCGCATTTTTTACTGCTGTCCAATCTTCAATACCTTTGGCGCCGGAATAAAATTTGCCACCGGAGATTTTATTTTCATTATCAATTCTGGCTGTAAATAAATAAGCGTTAGCGCCATCAAAGGTGGAAAGTTTTAGACTATCACCACTCACTACTCCTTGTAAAAAACGTGTATCTCCTGTAGGATCGAGAAAAGTTCCGGTTATATAAGATCCCTCTTGTTTAAATTCTGCCGGCATCATAAATATTTTATTCTTTTCAGTAAACTCTGTTTCCCATTTTCCGGATATGTTGGAAAGGGGAGGGGCCGAAATCTTAAATCTTTCTTTGGTGCCATACTCCGCTCTAAAAGGTAAAGTGAGAATTCTGTATCCATAATATTTAACCCAGGTCCCTTCCAGGTTTCCTTTCTCCGTAATTTTTGCCCTAAAGCCTGATTCGAAAAAAGGCATTTGGATAAATACAGAATCATTGACGATTTTAATGCTATCAACCAATAAATGGTCTTTGCCGTTAATTACATAAATAATTTTTTTGCCTAGACTATCTTTGGTTTCGAAGTTAAAAACTATTTGGTGTCCGTCTGTGCGTTGAATGGTTGCCCGCCAATATCCATTTTTCAATTTCACCGGGCCTTCTTTCCAACTAACAGAAAGAAGTGCAACAATAAAAAAACAAATTATGAATTTAAATTTTTGGTGAAATGTTTTTATTCTATTTATCATCAATGTTGTGATTTAATATTCTACAAAATTAAACCTATTGCTTTAAAGTTGTTTTCAATCAATTTCCTGCTCATTAATATTTTGATGTGCTATGAAAATCATTTCAGATGTTGGAACAGAAAGCCTTATTTCTGAGAAATCAACGGACCGAAGGAAAACTTTGGTTTTTTTTATTTTTTCGAGGAAAAAATTCTTTGTGCATCCCTATCTGCCGACAGACAGGTTTGTGTTCTTGGTGACTTTGTGCGTTAACTTGGTTTTTTTACTTCCTAATTTTTTTTTCACATGAACCTGCCTGACGGCCGACAGGGCCTCAAAGAGCACAAAGGAACACAAAAGGAAAACTTCGTTTTCTTAAGCATAAGAGTTTCTCCGAAGTTCTTCGGGATATTTTGGCAACAAGAATTTATAGTAGTAAAAGAAAAAAGTAGCAGCATAAATTATCTAAAAAACATTTAGGATATTTTCGCCTAAGCGCCTAAATATTAGCAGAGGAATTCCTTTTTTCTACTTCGAATCCCATTTAAACCCTTTAATGCCCAATACAGAAAATACAACTGCATACAATATAGTTATCAGCAGCGCCAATGAAGCCTGGTTATCCCAGGTAGAAGGCTCCATGCTTGCAGCAAGGATCGTTTTAACCGTACCGAACGGTGACCAGTAAACGATATTTTTTAATTGGATTCCGAAAATTCCCAATTCGCCAAACATGCCGATCATAATGAATGCAATATAAAGCAGTCTTGATGTGGAGTTGACGGTTTCGGCATTTTTTACAAGGCCTACAATTAATTGCCCCATTCCAAGATAAAGCGCACCTCCTATAAATGCAGCGAAAAATGTAAGTATATAGCCTCCGGCGGAAAGAGTGATATTATCATATCTATAACCTATAATAAATACCACCACCGTAAGCAAAGCAATCATTACCAATTGCACCATGAGCCGGCTGAGCATAATAAAAAAAGTAGGAACCGGTGTTACCCTTAGTCTTTGGAAAACTCCCTTATCACGGTCACGCGAAACCGCAATAGCATATCCCATGATTCCAATAGCCGTAAGTCCGATAGACAAGGAAATGGACAATACAAATGAACCGCCCAGTTTGTCGACAATACCTTTCCAGGAGATTAAAATAATAGCAGGTACCAGGAGCGACATAATAACTGAGCGACGGTTTCTCCATTGAGTGGTAAGATCCGCACGAAGCAGGGAAACTAAGGCGGCTGAAGGTTTGGGAATATTAGGTTCCATTTTTAATTATTAAATTATGAACGAATAGCACGGCCGGTAAGACCGATAAAAACATCTTCAAGGGTAATTTTTCCTTTTCTGGATACACTGATCACATTAGGGTCATTTCTGTGCAGGTCTATGATGGCTTGTGGAGTATTAATGGCGATCACCCTGCCATGATCAATGATTGCAATACGGTCGCACACAGATTCTGCTTCTTCCATAGAATGTGTGGTGAGCAACACGCCATGTCCTTTTTCACGTATGGCTTCTATGCGTTCCCAAAGCTGGCGGCGCGATTGCGGATCGAGGCCCGATGTAGGCTCGTCCAGCAAAACAAGTATAGGATCATGAATGGTGGATATCACCAGCGATACCCGCTGTTGCTGACCACCGGAAAGTTCTCCGAATTTTTTGGATGCTGATTCTTCCAGTTTTATATCCTTTAAGATAACGTCTAATTTTTCAGGAGTAAGAGAAACACCATAAATGCCGGCATATAATTTAATGATCTCTTTGATGGTAAGCTCGGGCTGAAAACTGGTGGCCTGTAATTGAACGCCCATATTGGCTCTTGCATGCAGAGCTTGTGTCCGTGTGTTATATCCGGCAATTGAGATCTGCCCAGCCTGGGGAATTATTAAGCCTTCAATAGCACTGAGCGTACTGGTTTTGCCAGCACCGTTAGGCCCCAATAATCCAAAGATTTCTCCGGAATTTACTTTGAAAGAAACATCTTTTACCGCCTGGAAATTTCCATAAAACACGTTTAAACCTTCTACTTCCAGAATGGAAGAACCATTGTTAGTAAACATTCACAATATTTTTTTTGCTAAGATAACTGCTTTACCATTTATAAAAATATTATTCTTCATCCAGAATACCGAAACATTTTTACAAGAGGTTTGAAATCCTGATAAAACAAACGAAGCAGTTAAAGGCATGCCAGATCAGGATTTGCAGAAGGCTGAAGCTATTGGTCACTCTATCTAATTTTTAAATTTTATTTCTTTTTGCAGGTTACTCTTTACTTTCTTCATCACAAAATAAATTACGCATACAACCGCGATAAAAATAACAGTTGACAAAATTTCCCATTTACTCAAACTGGTAAGCAACCATACAATGGCGGCAATACCGATAAAAGGAATGATCAATCCGCCGGGTATCCTGAAAGGTTTTACTGACACTTCCTGTTTTTTTGTTCTCAGTTTAATGGTTGCCAGAATAACGGCGAGATAAACAAGCAATATGGAAGCGCTCGCGAGAATTGCCAATTCTTTAAAACTTCCTGAAACTGAGAAAATAAAGATCAAAGAAGCGTAAGTAATTATGGCCATATAAGGTGTTGCATATTTAGGATGAACTTTGCTTAAAAATTTTGGAAACATGCCATCATTGGCACCAGCAAATAGTAAACGCGGCGTAGCTAATATATCACCACTGTTTAAACCAAAGCACGAAATAGTTGCCGCTAATAAAAGAATCGTTGCTCCTACAGGGCCGACGATTTGTTCGGCAACTGCCGCCAGTGGCGCATCTTTCACTGCTGAAATTTGAGAACCTAAAACGCCTTGTGTAACTGTCTATATTAGCATATAAATAATAAATACCAAAACGCTACCCAATAAAATCCCAAGAGGAACGGTACGTCTTGAATTCTTAATTTCACCACTTACACTAAGCGATGCTTCAAAGCCGGCAATCGCAAAAACCAGTACGAGCACCGTATCACCAAATGTTTTAAGAGGTGGAAGATTCTGCCAGTGCAGGTTAGACGGTTTTATATGGCTAAAGCCAAAAATAATAATTGCAATCAGAGGAACCAGTTTGATCACGGTGATAACTTTCAAAAATTGCACGCTTTGTTTGGTGCCGCGGATGTTCAGTAATGCCATAAAACCCAACATTACAAAAAATAATAAGGCACGAACAAGATTGTTTGTCAAAACAGGGAATAACACTGAAAGTGAATCAGCAAAAATATTAATTACCGCGGCGCTGCCTATTGCACCAAAGCCCAAAAAGTATAGCCAGTTAATGATAAATCCGGCAAAATTTCCAAAAGCCGCTTCTACATAAGCATACGAGCCCCCGCTGGATGTTACCCGTGTGCCAATTTCCGTATAACATAACATAATTGTGGCCATCAGGATACAACCAAATATATAAGCATAAATGCCAAAGGCCCCAAGTTGAATACTCACAATTGCAGGCAGTGCAAAAATCCCTGCTCCAATTATGCCATTGATCACAGTAATCGCAAGGCCCGGCACGCCTATAACTCTTTCTAATCCTTCGCCGGTTTTTTTTATTGGCATCTGATCTTGTTTTGGTATTATTAAAAGCTCATAAATAAGTGTTACAAAATTCAATTCAACTTGTCCATTCCCTCAATCTTTATATATGATTTTTTAAAGAAATCATTTTGATTAGTTGTTCATTTATCAGATTCAAGCACTGCTATGAATATTTTTGAAATGATTTTTGAATTCATGTTTATTTTTTCTTTTTTATTTGATTCGTGAAACATAAGAACAAAAACAAGAATTGTGTACTTTATATCATTTCAAAACAGGCAAAATAATTTTTGATGCATTGGTAGCATTGTGATAAATTTTTATATCACTTTTTATAAAGTCTTTTTCACTGCAATGATAAATATCAACAAACTGTTGCGGGTTCCTGTCCACAAGGGGAAACCAGCTGCTTTGTATCTGCACCATGATACGATGGCCTTTTTTAAATTCATGGGCGAAAGAAGATAATTCAAATTTTACTTCTTCTATTTTTCCCGGAATGAATGCAGAGGGGTGTTCAAAACTCTTCCTGTATCTACCACGAAAGACTTCTGCTCTTACCAACATCTGGTAACCTCCCATCGGGTATGGGTATGCGACAACCGGATTTTCTTCTGCATAAATATTTACATCATTATAACTCAAATAATCAGGATATACGTCTATAACTTTCACCACAAAATCTGCATCTGTTGTTGATATGCTGGTCAATAAATCTGCAATTACATTCCCTGTAACCGTTACATCTTTTGTCAAAGTATCTGTTTGAAACACCAATACATCCGTCCTGCGCGAAGCAAAACGCTGGTCGTCTGTCATGTAAGTTCTGGTCCTGTTGAAATGCACGAAATCTTCATAAGGAACTGGTTTTGCGGGGTCGCTTACATATTCACTAAAACTCTTTTCTGCCGTAGGTTTGGAGGTACCAAGCTTGCCGCCAGGTTGAAGATACATAGCCTCGTCTTCTTTATTTTTAGGTGGCCATTGATTGAATGATTTCCATTCATTAGCACCAGTAATAAAAATGTTAGCCTTAGCAATTTGAGAGATATCTCCTTTGCCCAATAAAAAATAATTAAAGAAAGGAATCTCAAAATGTTGTTGGTAATATTCACTGGTATTGGAACCAAACCGGATATTTCCGTGATGGGTTCCATCCTGGTTTGCCCATTGCGTATGATACCAGGGGCCTTCTACAATTTTATTAAAAGCTTTACCCGGATTATTTTGTTCTGCCGCTTTGTAGGCATTCCATGCGCCCCAATCATCTTCGGCATCAAACTGTCCACCAACCCACAACATGGCGGGTTGCAAATTTTTTGTTGCGTTACGGGCATCACGTGCTTTCCACCACGCGTCATAATTTGGATGAGCCATCAGGTCTTTCCAAAAAGCGATACTATCTCCCATGTATTTAGGAACAAAATATAAATAACTTATAACAGTTTAAGAATATGATGCTACATTTGAAGCATGAAAAAATCAGATTTTAATTTAGACATTGACAAGTATTCACTTCTCTTCTTTAACAGTTTATCCGAGAAAAACAAAAGATT
>DATKQQ010000005.1:0-61886 GCA_035532615.1 Hanamia sp. | reverse complement strand
CAGGGCAGTAAATAAAGACCTTACTAACAAAGAGGGCATAACCTATAATGCGTGGATAAAACTAAAACCTTCTGAAGCTAACAACGAAAAAGGAAACAGAGATTTTCAAATCTTTGGTGAAAATTACGGCTTCGATCTGGAAAAAACATTGTCAAAATATCCTGTCAAAGAAATGGAATCGCCTGAACCAGCCGACAGATTAATGAACTCTTTAAAAAAAGGAAATTCACAAGCAGTAACCTTTTTGCAAAACGGTGAAGAAAGTCCAAAGTTTATTTCTGCCAATCCGCAATTCAAGAACCTCAACGTTTACAACCTCGATGGATCTGTAATGTTTCATAATGACATTGCATTTAATAAAAGCCAGGATGCCGGCAAACAAAAGACGGAGGTTCATGCCAATATTAGCCCGGATAGAAAAGAAAGCAGATCTGCAAAAATGAAAAGATAAATTTCAAGTATGCGTTGCCGTTATAAATTAGATTATCATAATAAGAAACTTTTTGTCCGGTTAAAACTATTTTTCGTTTAATAACCCCCCCATTTGGTACGCTGTTCCATATCCCCTCTCCATCGGAGAGGGCCGATTTTAGCTGTTTCCGGTAGTCTATTATTATGCAACTAAAATCGAAAATTCCTTAATAAGACATGTAAGCTACGGAGATTTGCAACCGGTATTTCAAACAGATTGCCTTTCAATATTAAAACCGGCGGCTTATTTTGGAGCTTTAAATTTTCTAAACTACTTTCAACACACTGATTTAATTCAAATGCAAATATCAAATGAAATAATTCTCAGTTTTATTCATTGCCCCTATAAAGCGTATAGAAAATGTCAATCCGAATTCGGAGAAATATCCGACTTTGAAAAATTCTTCTCCGAATTAAAGCATTCTCAAAAATTTTTGTTTATGGAAACACTGTCAATTGCAAGGACCCAAATTGGATCTCATTCCGAAGAAAATAATTCCACTCATAATTTTGGAACAATTTTTAATCCAAAATTTACCAATCCTAGTATCGAAATAATTCTTGATGGCATTGAATTCAAAGATGAAAACAAAGCTATCCCAATTTTATTAACGCCATTCGAAAAGGTTACAGAAACTGACAAGCTGTTTGTTTCAATGCAAGCATCATTTATCCAAAGTCAATTCAATATTAATATCGAAAGCTGTAAAATTGTATCCGGTAAAAATTTCAAACAAACAAAATTCAAATTATTCTCAACTGTTAAAACAGTAAATAAATTATTAAATGACCTTGATAAAGTTTTATCGAATTTAAATGCACCAACCTTCTTTAGAAATCCTCACTGCCAGGTATGTGAATTTCAGAAAAATTGTTTTGAAAAACTTAGGGAAAGTGATGACTTAAGTTTATTAGGAGGGCTAAGGAGAAAAGAAATTCAAAGGCTTAATAAAAATGGAATTTTTTCAATATTTCAATATTCTTTTACTTTTAAACCTCGCAAACAAAAGAAGTATTCTAAAATAGTCCGGTTAGATCATTCATTAAAGGCTTTATCTATTAGAGAAAAGTGTGTTTACATAAAAGAAATTCCAAAATTTAGCAAATCGCAGGTAAATATTTTTCTGGATATTGAAGGTGTTATTGATGAAGGATATATTTATTTAATAGGGTTATTTATTAAAGACTACCATGGTAGAAGTTACTATTCATTTTGGGCAAATTCCGCTGAGGAAGAAGAGAAAATATTTATTGAATTTATTAATACAATTTTGTCGTTCCCCGATCTTCAAATTTTTTATTATGGTAATTATGATATTAGGTCATTGGGGAAAATTGCAAAACGTGTTAATGCATATTATCAGAAAGAATTTCAAAAAATCGAACTGAAATCAATCAATTTACATTCAACAATTTCTAATAAGTTATATTTTCCGACATATACTAATGGTCTTAAAGATATTGCTAACCACATAGGATATTCATGGACACAGGAAAATGCCTCAGGTTTACAAAGCGTAATTCACAGAAAGAATTGGGAATCGAATAGAGCTGAAACCCATAAAAAATGGCTGATTGAATACAATAGATGTGATTGCGAAGCGCTTTCTGTCTTATACTCCTGGATATTACAAATAGAAAATGTATTCGGCAATAATAATAAATTATTTAAAAATGTAAGCGAAATACCTAAAATACACTATCAAAAATGGGGGGATCCTAACTTTCAATTGAGTGATTTTGAAAAAATAAATAAGGCTTCATATTTTAATTATCAAAGAAATAAGGTTTTTTTAAAAACAGATAAGAATATTAATAAGGCAATAAAAAAAACAGTTCCCCTATCGCCAAAAATAAACAAGGTTAATAAATTTATTGAAAGCTATTTACCTGTTAGATGCCCTAATTGTAACTATAATGAATTCAATAGGCTAAATGATACTAAAAAAGTAATTATAGATCTAAAATTCACCGAGTCCGGAATTAAAAAATGGGTTACACAAATGACCGGAAATGTTTATCAATGCTGCAATTGTAAAGAACATTTTGCATTCAACAAATATGGGAGAAATTTAACTATTTGGGCCATTAATCAAAATATTAAATATCTGACAAGTATGTCTAAGATCAAAAATATGATTTTAGAATATTTCCATTTATGGATACCTGAGCATATTTTAACTGAGTTAAAACCCAGACTTGCAAAAGAATATCAAAATACATATGATGAGATAAGGAAAAAATTAATTCAAAGCCATTTAATACAAATTGATGAAACGAAGACAACTATAAAGGGAAATGATGATGGATACGTCTGGGTTTTTGCCAACATGGAAAATGTTTACTATTTATATAGACAAAATAGAGAAACGAAGTTTTTGAAAGAGTTTCTAAAGGATTTTCAAGGTGTATTAATATCTGATTTTTATGCCGGATATGAAGCTTTACCGTGCTCTCAACAAAAATGCTTAGTCCATTTAATACGTGACTTGAACAATGACCTGTTAAACAATCAATTCAATGATGAATACAAGAAAATTGTCACCGATTTTGGAAAACTACTCAGAGCAATTATTGATACTATAGACAAATATGGATTAAAAAAACGATATCTGAAAAAACACGAAGTATTTGTGGACGCTTTTTTTAGTGATTTGATTAATAAAGGATTTCAAACTGAACTAGCAATAAAATGGCAAAAGAGATTCAATAAAAACAGGAGGACATTATTTACTTTTTTAAAATATGATAATATACCCTGGAACAACAATAATGTAGAAAATGCAATTAAACCTTTTGCAAAATACCGTGCAACGGCAAAAGGATTTATTCAGGAGAAATTCTTAAATGATCATTTGGTGCTTCTCAGTATAGAACAAACTTGTAAATATAGGGGAATTAATTTTCTTGATTTTTTAAAATCTGAACAAAAAAGTATTGATCACTGATACTGATTAAAAGAAATGACCTATTGCAGATAAATCTTTTTTTTACAATCCTTCTCAAATATCGCGGCGTTATTTTCAATTCCCTTATCCTTAATATTTGATTTACTTTGAGAATTGGTAGCAGTCAAAATAATGAATTGTTTCTTTATCAGTTTTCCTTTTATTATGCTGTATCTAATACTACTTTCACTAATTTTTTCCTTTTTTGCTATTTGATTATTTGATACTCCTTTATCAATTTGTACCTGAATTCTTTGCAGGACTTGGGAAGTTAATTTGGAATTATGGCCATGTCTTTTTTCACCTGTAAAAATTGTTTTTGTGTTTTCGACATATTTTTTAACCCACCTTTTAAAGGTAATATCTCTTATATTGAATGTACGATAAAAATATTTTTGCTCAGCTATACCAATGAGATATAACCTGCAAATAAAACATTTAAAAGATACTAAATCAGACATTGTATGTGAGTAAAGTTCTTTATCCCCGATAAAATATTTCACTTCATTATTAATTAGTTCAACTTCTATAAAGTTACCTATAGGGGTTCTTTCTTGAGGATATGAAATTATTTTCATTCAGTTAATTTTATTTTTCCACTAAAAGTAAACATAATAATATTTAAGTAATTTGTCGGGCTATTGAAAAAAGGCTTTTCATTAATTCTTAGTCTTGTTTTTGAACAAACACTTTCGATTAGTTAGGCCTTGAAGGAAGGCGATAAGATCAAGAAATCAAATCTATGAGCTATCTCATAAAATGAAAGAAACCGGCATTACCAGCTTTGACAGGTGGGCAGCCAATTTTGCCAATGACTATTCTGACCTTGAATATTATATGGGGAGGTTTAAAGAAGTTCACCGGTTTCGTGAATTTGCTAACCTCCCGGAACTCCTAACCATGTACCGGGAAATTGCAGATGTTCGTAATAACAACAACCTTACCCTGGACAAGCCCAAAGCAGAACATACGCTTATTAAAATACAGCCATCCCAAACGCAATTAAAACTCATTGAAAAATTACAGGATTTTATTAACTCAAAAGGAAATGATTTTGCTGAAGAATTAGGATTGACTGCGGGCTATGATGATCAAAAAGGAATCAACCATTCCTTCGCTCTTCTCGCCATCAATTTTGCAAAAAAATTAAGCCTCGACCCGAGATTGATTGACTCGTCTTATTCGCCTGGAACCAAATTAATGGAAGCCTCAAAAAACATTGAAAAAATTTATTTTGAAACCAATTCATTTAATGGCACACAATTAATCTTTAGTGATATCGGTACACCCAAAAGCAACAATAAAATAGATAACCTCTTTGAACACCTGTCGGGCGATATACCGCAAAGTGATTTAATGGAAATATTCGGCGAAGATTATTATGAAAAGAAATCCAGGCCCAGGCTGGAAGACATTGAGGCAAAGATTACCGAGGTTTTAAAACTTACTAATAACGAAGTTCATGATCTTGTGGCAGAAGCCAATGCATCGGAAAATTTTAATGTCTATTCGGAAATGAAAAGGCTTTTAGTTGAGCAAGTAATTCCAGAAAAGGAGATTGTATTTATTCATGACTACAATACCCGAAAACAAAAAGAAGATTTATTTGAAGCTGTCAATAAAGGCGACATCAGAATCGTAGTAGGTTCCACAAAAAAACTGGGCACTGGAGTAAATGTTCAGAACAGAGCGGTTGCAGGACATCACCTGGACATCTCATGGAGGCCATCGGATATAGAACAAAGAAACGGCAGGTTTGAAAGACAAGGAAATGAAGCCGCAAAAATATATTGCAATAATAAAGTAAATGCTTTTTATTATGCCATCGAACGCACGCTCGATGCCAGCATGTATAATACCGTTTCACAAAAAGCGAAATTCATTGCTCAGTTGAAAACTACAGCTAACGCTGATGTCAGAACCGTTAAGGATATTGAAGAAGATGTGGATATGGGCAGCATGGCCGCTGAATTATCGGGTGATCCAGTTTTTAAAGAAAAAGCAAATCTTCAAAAAAGAATTACTGAATTAACCCAACTGGAAAAATCTTTTAAATCAAAGAAATATGATTTTGAAAATAATATCCGGCATTCCGAAACAAGAATAAAAGCGTTTAAAAAAAGATTGAGATTCTGAAGAAAACTATTCCGCTATTATCAACCATTCCCAAGGACGAAAAGGGTGAATTTATTTTTTCAGCAAAAGTTGCTGGTCAGTCATTTAATAAAGTAAGCGAATTTGGAACCGCAATGATATCTGAAGCCGAACATGCTAAAAAGTATCAACCCACCGGAAACGTTTTTGTATTGGGAGAACTTTGGGCTTTTAAAGTTCTGGGAAAAGTGGAGCATAGCTTTTTGGAAAATAGAAAACAGGTAAGCCGTGAATTGTTGTCGCCATTAAACGATAAAATAGGAGAAACAAGAGAATTGCCTGCAGGAGAAATGGCAGCAGGATTACAAATAAAGCAAGCCATTCTTGATATGCCCAAAAATAGGGAAAGATTATCCCGAAACATTGAAAAGGAAAAGCAGGATTTAATGGAATATTCCAAACAACTGAATTGGATGTTTCCATACAAAGAAGAATTAAATTCTAAAAAAGAAAGGCTTTTAGAAATCGACAGTATCATCATCGCTAAAGCAAAGGAGGTTGATGAATCTAAAAAAGTAATGACAAGCCTCCAAAATGAAGGTGAAGAACCACTGCAAGCGTGTTGCCTGAAAAGAAATTTTTAAATCATTTAGTGATGCTGATCTATTTTGAGACAATCATGATCTCTTTGATATCTATTATTTTGATTTTAAAAATAATAAAACAAGTGCTTATTATAAGAAGAGTAAAGAAAGAAAAGTGTGGAAAATGAGAGCCTGGGCTTTTGAGAAAAATCTCTTATAGAGCCGAAAAATCCGATCGGATCTTTAAAATGAAAGCTTTTAAAGCTATAGAAGTTTATTTACATTTAGGAGGAAGTAATAACTTTAATCTCAATATTTTTAATACAAATTAATTGAGCAATCAAAGTTGGAGATTAAATTTGAAAAGGAATTTAATTATCAAAAAGAAGAGTATAGTTGTTTTGACTTGAAGAAATCCTAATTTTAAAAACTTAAAGTATTTTCAAAAACATAAAAGCTTCAATATGTTAGATATGGTTGAATTTGGAAAAAGGGTTCAGGCGGTGAGGGAGAATATCCTGGAAATGAACCAGTCACAACTGGCAGAAAAAATCAATACTTCGCAGGTATTGTTATCGCGCATTGAAAACGGAATAGGAGGAAACATTAATGTAGTATTCGATTTAGTCAATTATTTGTATTCCAGAAAAATTGCTGCCAAAGAAATCTTTGGAGAGAAATTTTCACTTGACTTAGTAGCGAAAAACTCTAACAATCCCAAAACAACAAATACCCAGATTGAAGGATTGGTAAAAGAATTACAAAAGACCATGAGCACTGATTTTGATAAATTACTATTGTTGTTATCATTACATCATTGAGCCGAATATTGACGTAAGGCATTTACCCGCCTATGGGTTTCATGATAGGACCCCTGCTAATTATTTTATAGCTTTTAAACCTTAATGATAATAGAAGTACAGAAACCTGTTTGATATTTTTGGGATGTTAAATACCGTTTAAATCCTAAGTGATAAATTTGCAATTGGGTCTAGTTTTGAATTAGTTTACAGAAACAAATTAAACTTTTATTAAAGGCTATTGAAATCCGCCAAAGATTGTCATGAGTTACTATCTAAAACGCATAAAAATGAACGATTATATATTGATTATTTAACACTTCAAGACGCAAGATTTACGAGTTATTATCTGTATCCTGTAGTAATGCCGGTCCTTCCGGCAGGTCTGCAATTGCCAATAAATCCTGGGTAATTTGGTTCAATAAAAGTCCGCTCCCCGATACTAAACTGAAACTTTAATTCGAAAATTGGTTTGAAATAGAAATTCTATTTCGAATGAATTTCAGTATGTTTTTCCTTTTGTAGATTGCCCTGATCTTCTTTACCTCCGTTTAGAAATGTCTTATTGGACAATTAGAAAATCATTATTAAAAAATATTGATTGTATATTGATTTATAACAGGTCAGTACAGGATAGCTTTCTATTGTAGGTTTTGTATATTCGTAACCAATATTGGAATAACCCAAAAATTTATAAAGTGATATGAAAAAATTTACCAGCCTGCTCTCTCTCCAACTTATTTTTCTTGTTGGGTTTTCTCAAATTAATGTAAGTCAGTTATTATGTAACAATCTATCTAACCCAATAGGCATCGGAACTGCAGAACCACAATTTAGCTGGCAAATGACATCAGATAAAAGGGATGTAATGCAAACTGCTTATGAAATACGGGTTGGCAGCGATTTATCTGATTTAAAAAAAGGAAAAAGTTTAGAATGGAATAGCGGCAAAATTCTTTCTGATGAATCAGTGCAGGTTGATTATAAAGGAAGTTCTTTGAAATCAGCAAAAAAATATTTTTGGCAGGTAAGAGTTTGGGATAATTATGGCAAAACATCCAGTTGGAGCACACCGGTTTTTTTTCAAATGGGGCTTTTGAATACGGACGAATGGAAAGCAAAGTGGATTGAACCAGGTTTCACAGATACCGTGGGTCAACCAAGTCCTATGTTCAGAAAACAATTTTCAACGGATAAAAAAATAAAATCAGCTGCTTTGTTTATTACAGCTCATGGTTTATATGAAGCGCAGATAAATGGAAGCCGCGTGGGGGATGATTATTTTACCCCGGGTTGGACAAGCTATAACAAAAGACTTCAATACCAGGAATATGACGTAACCGGCCTGGTAAAAAAAGGAAACAATGCCATTGGGGTAACGCTTGGCAGCGGCTGGTACCGCGGCCATCTGGCATGGGGCAGTAATAAAAATATTTATGGAAAAGATATTTCACTTTTACTTCAATTAGAGATAACCTATGATGATGGTTCAAAAAAAACAATTGTATCAGATGGAAATTGGAAATCCACAACAGGGAGTATTATTAGCTCAAGTATTTATGATGGTGAAACTATAGATGCACGCATTAGAAAAACCGGGTGGACATTGCCAGGTTATGATGATTCCAAATGGAGTGGAGTAAATGTTGAAAATTTTTCAAATGATAATCTTATTGCTACTATCAATGAGCCGGCAACAAAACACGAAACGTTTAAACCTGTAAAAATTTTAACTACCCCCAAAGGTGAAAAAGTGATAGATTTTGGACAAAACCTGGTTGGTTGGGTAATGTTGAAAGTCAAGGGAAATGCCGGGGATACCCTTATTATAAAACATGCAGAAGTGTTGGATAAAGAGGGGAATTTTTATACGGCTAACCTTCGTGCGGCAAAAGCAACCTCCACCTATATTTTAAATGGAAAGGATGAAGAATTTTTTGAACCGCATTTTACGTACTATGGTTTCCGTTATATAGAAGTAGAAGGAATCAAAGGAGATTTGAATCCTGATGATTTTACGGCTGTTGCCATTTATGCCAATATGAAACCTACAGGCACTTTCACTACTTCCGATCCTTTGATCAATCAATTACAACACAATATTCAATGGGGACAAAAAGGAAATTTTCTGGATGTACCTACTGATTGTCCGCAACGCGATGAAAGGTTGGGCTGGACGGGTGATGCACAGGTTTTCTCCAGAACCGCTTCATTTAATATGAACGTAAATAATTTCTTTGATAAGTGGATGAAAGATGTAGCTGCCGATCAGTTTGCTGATGGCAGCGTGCCACATGTAATCCCAAATGTTTTGGGGCAGGGAGGTGGTTCAACCGGCTGGTCAGATGTGGCAACCATTATTCCGTGGAATATGTACCTCGATTATGGAGATAAAAAAATACTGGAAAATCAATATGCAAGCATGAAAGCCTGGGTAGAATATATGCATCATCAAAGTCATGATAATCTTTGGAATACAGGATTTGATTTTGGAGACTGGCTGTTTTATAGTCCTCCAGATCCTAACTCAGGTACGGCGGCTATCACCAATAAATATTTAATTGCTCAATGTTTCTATGCTCATTCTACTCAATTACTCATCAATACTGCAAAGGTGCTGGACAAAACAGAAGATGTAGCAACTTATTCTGCTTTATTGAAAAAAATAAAAGAAGCATTTCTAAATGAGTATGTTACTCCAAATGGACGACTTGTTTCCGGTACACAGACAGCATATGTGTTGGCATTACATTTTGATATGCTGCCGGAAGATTTGAGAAAACAGGCTGCTGAACGTTTAGTTGAAAATATAAAAAGTTATGATAATCATTTGACTACCGGTTTCCTCGGAACACCTTACTTGTGCGACGTACTTACCCGTTTTGGATATGATGATGTGGCTTACAAATTATTATTGCAAAAAACGTATCCATCATGGTTATATCCTGTAACAATGGGCGCAACCACAATTTGGGAAAGATGGGATGGAGAAAAACCCGATAGTACTTTTGAAAACCCGGGTATGAATTCTTTCAATCATTATGCTTACGGAGCAATAGGCGATTGGATGTATCGAAAGATGGTGGGCATAGATACTTATGAAGATGGCGTTGGCTACAAACACATAAAAATTAAACCACACATTGGGGGAGATTTTACTTTTGCTTCTGCAAGTCTTGATACTTATTATGGCAAAGTTTCCAATTCGTGGAAAATTGAAAACGGAAATTTATTAATGGATGTGGAAATACCAGCTAATACAACAGCCACAGTATTTGTACCTGCAGTAAATGCAGATGCAATAAAAGAAAGTAGCAAAGTATTATCCCAGGTTAATGATATAAAAGTAAAAGACACAGAAGATGGTTATGTTGTGATGGAGTTGGGTTCGGGGATTTATCATTTTGTAGTTAATAATTATACAAAGTAAAAAAAATAAAAAATTATTTGATTCTCAATAGAGAACCTTTCGGATTTGAAATTTTGAAATGCACTTCAGCCAATATTGCATTAAATTTAGTACTTTTATTTCATGGAAGTAAAAGAACCAGCAATAGCATACAGCAAAGAAAGAATGTCCATTGATGAGTATCTTGAAATGGAAAATATCGCTGATGAAAAGCATGAATATTACCGGGGTGAAATCTTTGCGATGTCCGGGGCTAAAGTGCCGCATAATATTATTGCAACAAATCTTTTGGGAACGTTAGTTAATAAGCTTAAAGGGAAGAACTGTAAACCATTTAACAGCGACCAGCGAATACATATATCATCGAACACCTTATTTACCTACCCCGATATCTCCATCATTTGCGGAGAAATAATTACACTCAATAACGATGATTATAATGTGTTGAACCCAACCGTAATTATTGAAGTGCTTTCCAAGTCAACTAAAAATTATGATCGTGGAGAAAAATTCAAATTATATCGTGATATAACAACACTTAAAGAATATATACTTGTAGATTCTGAAAGCATTCATATTGAAACATTCAGGATGAATGAGAAGGGGCATTGGGAACTGGAAGAATATAATTCTCTTACGGAAACAGTTATTATTAAAGCTATTGATGAAATCGTTACCCTCTTAGAAATTTATGATGGAGTTCGGATTGCAGAATAAGAAGGCGAGCTAATTAATAAGATTCTGCATACATAAGGCATGTCCTAATAGTTTAAAAAAATCATACTAATTATTAAATCGTAACAAACATGGTGTTTGGTTCAGTGATTTTATCATTTTGTAGCGCAGAAATAAAAAGTATGAGAATTGAAAACAGAAATCTGTGTTTTTATTCTTTATAAGCCAAATGAAAATAAATCAATAAAAGAAGATATAGAGACCAATAAATTTTAAAAATACTTTTTAATAGTGAAATCATGAGTATGAAAATCAAAATAATTCAAATTGTTTTTTTACTCTCATTTCTATTTCAATTAAAGAAATCATTTGCGTTTGGTTATCCGCAAATTACCTATTTGGTGATAGGACAAGTATTACCAAATAATTCGGTCAGTTGTAGTAATCAGGTCGGAAAAATAAAACTTTCATGTTATAAAAAATAATTAAGGAGTTTTACAATGAGGAAACAAAACTTTGAAATGGAATTCAAAAATAAAGTAGCCATTGTAACAGGAGCCGGCCAGGGTATTGGATTTGAGATCTGTCTCAACCTCATGAAAGAAGGCGCTCATGTCATCTTAAATGACATTGATCCCGAATTGGCAAATAAAGCAGTTGAAAGTATTAAACAAAATACTGGTGGAAGCTGCACGGCAATGGCAGGAGACTCTGGCAACGTAACATTTATTTATCAAATGGTAGATTCAACCGTCGCACAATTTGGGAAAATCGATATTGTAATTGCAAATTCCGGCATCACTTTGTTCGGGGATTTCCTTACCTATACGCCAGAATCTTTTTCGAGAGTAATGCAGGTGAATCTAGCAGGCACTTTTTTTTTAGCGCAGGCTGCGGCAAATCAAATGATAAAACAGAAGACGGGTGGTTCCTTATTATTTACTTCTTCTGTTACTGGGCATCAGGCGCATAAGCAACTCGCAGCTTACGGCATGAGCAAAGCTGCACTTGAAATGCTTGCCAAAAATTTAGTAATCGAACTTTCGCCTTATAGGATTAATGTAAATACTATTGCTCCCGGCGCTACCGCAACAGAGCGCACTTTAGATGATGTAGGCTATGAGAGAACGTGGTCAAATATTACACCTTTAGGAAGGCCTGCTTCAGTAGCCGATATAGCGAGTGCTGCATTATTTCTCGTTTCAGAAAAGGCGAAGCATATCACTGGACAAACATTAATTATTGACGGTGGCTGGACGTGCATCAGCCCATCGCCGTTTTAAATTACTATGGAGCCCATTGATTTTATTATTGCTGTGAAGTTTAGTTCAAAGTGAATTCCTCAAAGTCAATGAAAAAGGAACCTCAATATGTTCCTTACTGTTTTTTAAAACTAAATCAGCCACCATCTCGCCCATTTTTTTAAAATCAGTGGATATAGTGGTAATGCCATTCAGCATAAATCGTTTCCAGGGTGTTTCATTATAAGAAATAATGCCAACATCTATTCCTACTTGTAATTGGGTACCCCGGATTTTTTCCAACAAAACAACAAGATCATCTTCCATAACATTGATAAAAACTTCTCCGGTGTTAACGGTTTCATCGGCCAGATTATAGACCACTGAATGATTAAAAGCGTATTCAATACAGAAAGAGTGAAATCCCTTTAAAATTTCTTCGGGATAGTAGGTGTATTCAGGAAAAACGATTTTAAGAGTTTGGTATTTGCTTAATTGTGGAAGCGCTTCTTTCAAAGCGCTTAAAATATCATTTTCAAAATTTTCATACACAGCACCATATTCCCTGTTGATACCCGAAATTGATTTATCCAATAAAATTAATTGGCCTGTTTCTATCTCATTTATAACATCTTTAGCCTTTTCTCCTCCTTCCAAAAAATGCGGAATAATTACATAATGTGTATAATCTCCTTTCTTATTTTGCAATAATTTTTTAAAGAGAGAAAAATTATTATTGTAAATAAAAAAATCAATGGCAGCCTGGTCGCCAAGCCTGGCGGCGAAAGAATCGTAAATTATTTTTTTATGTGCACTCAATTTATTGAAAAGTAAAAAGACTTTTATCGTTTGTTTAAAATCAGTGTTGGCAATAAAATATCCTTTTCCGGGAACAGAACCAATTACACCTAATGATTTGAGATAGCGAAGGGCCTTTTCTGCCGTATCTCTTGATATCTCAAGTTCATAGCTTAAATCATTAATCGATGGCAGTAAGTAATCTTTTGTGATGGCATTAATCTCTACTGCATGAAGTACTGAATTAGCTATTTGTAAATATTTTGGAGTGATTGATTCTTCATCTATTTTTAGAAACCGGTAAATATTTTCTGAATTCATTTTACAAATTGAAAATGGCAAAATAGTTTTCGAGGAATAAATGCAATCTATTCAAAAATTATAGGATGATACTGTTTTTAGGTTTTACCTATTGATATTTTACGGCGTATTACCATTCGTGGTACCTTGCAAAAAGAAGATGTTTAGACTTATGTTAACCTGCAGATGTTTATGAAAAATATTTTCCAGGGAATGCAGTAAATAAACTTTTTTTATTGATTATTTATTTATTTATTTATTTATTTCTTTCTTCAAAATTAGGTTTTCCAGTATGAGAGAAGATAAAATTTTATAAACGACGAATGAAAAATAAGTGTACATTTGACGTTAATTAATTTTATTGCTAATGCTGTTTCAATCCTAGTGACCTTGGGGCTATAGAAAAATTAGAAATGGAAAGGTAGAAACAAAGTTAATTTTAAAATTAATCATCACGGGCAATAATGAAATGCAGTCCGGTGCTTATATAAAAGAATTGATGTTTTGTAATTAAAAGAGATTGAAACAAAACTAAACTCACATTCAATTTTACGCGTTAATGGAATCTAACTTTTTAAGAAAATAAACTGCATTCCATCATTAACTCCGTACCTATAGTATTGTTAACAGGATCATCCTCAAAGGAAGGGAAATTAAAAAACATAGAATAAGGAGCAGATGAATACATCACAAAACCATTTGAAAAAGAATTTCTCATGGCCAAAGTCTCCAATATGGTAAAGAGCAGGGAGGTTCCAAAAAATAATTTTTCTTTATTTTAATAAATTTTTCTAATTGGTTGATTGCTCACGATATGATGAAAAAGTTTTGCTCGCGGAGATTGCTACAGGTGATGAGCGCGCATTCAGAAAGTTATTCGATCTCTACAAAGAACGGTTTTATGCAGTAGTATTGAAGATGACGAACTCTGATGAAGTGGCACAGGATATTGTTCAGGATATCTTTATGAATATCTGGGGTAAGCGCGAAAGTCTGGTGGATATTGAAAATCCCTCCTCTTATTTTTTTACCGCAGTTTACAGAAAAGTATATCATCATTACCGGAAGATAGCCCTTGAAAAAAAATTATTACAGATAGCGCCATCCGTAAATGAAGCTGTAAATACTACTGATGAGATAGTACTGGCTCATGAAAGCGAAAACTTGATCTCACAGGCCATAGCGAAGCTTCCACCCCAACAACAATTAGTGTTCAAACTAAGTAAGCAGGAAGGTCTTAGCAGAGAGAAAATTGCACATCAATTACATATATCGCCCAATACAGTTAAGAATCATCTGGCAGATGCAATTAAATTTATCCGCGTTATTTTACGCAATTCAACCTTTGGATTCCTGATTATATTTTGGTTTTTCAAAAAATAATTTTTTATCAGGTAGTACAAATATTTCTTTCGTGTATCTGTCTGTTATATACGATTGAAATTAAATCTGCATGTCATTACCTAAAGAGAGGATTCATTATTTATTAGAGGCTTATATTTCAAAACAGGCAAATGCCGCCGAGGAAAGTGAACTCATGGTCTGGGTCCTTGAAGCGGGAAAAGATTCTGAACTAAAAAGTTATGTGCTTGATATCTGGAATCAACATAAACCTTCAGAGGATCTTTCTTATGTAGATTGGGATGGAATATATTCATGCATAATGCAGCCACCGGTTGTTTCTATGGAACCAAAAGTGAGAAAAATGAGATGGACTAGACTAACTGCAGCAGCGGTGATAGGGATTGCATTGGCAGCAGGAACTTATCTCTACTTTACTTCTCGTCAGCAGAAAACAATTGCAATCGAACAACCAAAACAAAACGACATAGCTCCACCTTCGGATAATAAAGCAGTACTGACACTTGCTGATGGAACAAAGATAGAAATAGACAGTAGTGGAAATGGAACCGTTGCAGTACAGGGGAATGTAAAGATCATCAAACAATCTACCGGAGAAATCAGTTATGCAGGAACAGCTGCCGGAAAGGTTAGTTATAATACGCTAAGTGTCCCAAGGGGTAGCAAACCAATGTGCCTCATGTTGTCAGATGGTAGCAAGGTATGGATCAATGTTGGGTCGAGCCTGACTTATCCCACTTCTTTTATAGGTAATGAAAGAAGGGTAAAACTCACTGGTGAGGCCTATTTTGAAGTAATTCATAATGAAAAAATGCCCTTTATTGTACAGAATGGTGATGTAACGGTAAGGGATTTAGGAACTCATTTTAATGTGAATACTTACTCAGATGAACCTGCAGAACGAATTACGTTGCTTGAAGGTTCGGTTCGTATTAGCAAGAATGCACTTTCCCAATTATTAAAGCCAGGGCAGCAAGCCCGCTTTAATAATGAAAATGGTGATATCAAAGTATTGAATGATGTGAATATGGATGAAGTGATGGCCTGGAAGAATGGTAAATTTATGTTTGATAAGAATACAGATATATACACTATCATGCGTCAGATATCCCGTTGGTATAATGTGGACATAGAATACCAGGGAAAAATCAACCAGCGTTTCTGGGGGTCTATCTCAAAGGATGTGAATGTATCGCAGGTACTGAAAATACTGGAGGCAACGGGTGGTGTAAAATTTAAAGTAGAGGGAAATAAGATAATTGTGTTACCTGCCTTTCCCTAAATGTTTTTTAAGTTAACGGAACAAAAAACCGGGAAGTGTTTGAGCCACTACCCCGGTAAAAAGTTCAGGTTAACCTTAATAATAAAATCGCTGAAGACTACTATTTCATTAACCTAAACACAACAAAGCTATGGATTTAAAAGTTCATTATTATTACTGCCTGCATTTTTTGCCGAAAGTATCAAAACAAACGCTGAAGTTTATGAAGCTTATCGCTATCATCTTATTTGCAGCATGCCTACAGGTGAGCGCACGGGGATACTCACAGATCACACTTTCCGAAACTAATGTCCCATTGCAAAAAGTATTTCAGGAAATACAGCAGCAAAGTGGCTATGATTTCGTATCTACTTATGAGACTCTGCAGGAAGCGGGAAACATTACAGTAAAAGTACGAAATGTGTCCCTTCAAAAAGCCCTTGAAGAATGTTTTAAAGGGAAGCCCCTCATTTACGTAATTATTGGTAAGACGGTGGTGGTGCGTACTGAAGAAAAAACTGAGTATAATGCGAGTACTACAATTAGTACAATGGCCTTGACTCCACCTCCTGTTGAAATTCATGGAAGAGTGGTAAACCAGAATGGGGTCCCTTTGCAGAATGTGTCCGTCCTGATATCAGGTACAAAAACAGGAACTACAACCGATAAGGATGGTCGTTTTACATTGACAGTATCAAACAATAAAAATATTGTGTTGGAAATATCAAGCGTAGGTTATCGAACAAAGAACGTTAACGTTGGAGGACAAACGGATATCAATATTATTTTGGAATTGGAAGTTACAGGCTTAAGTGATGTGGTGGTAGTTGGATATGGAACGCAAAAAAAGGCCGACGTTACCGGAGCTATTACTACTATTTCACCCGATGAATTCAAATCCATACCTTCTACGGATGTGGCCCAGGCTCTCGAAGGCAAAGTAGCAGGTCTTAATATTACGCAGAGTAATGCCATCCCGGGCGTATCACCTTCTATTCTGATTCGGGGACAAAACTCTATTAGTGCGAATACTAGCCCACTGGTTGTTCTGGATGGGGTACCTTACAGTGGAGATGTTAATAATATTAATCCCAATGATATCGCTGTTATCAGTGTTCTGAAGGGCCCTTCTGCCACAGCTATTTACGGTACAAGAGGATCCAATGGTGTTATTTTGGTTACTACTAAAAAAGGAAAAAGAGGAAAAGCCAGTATTTCATATAACGGCTATGCAGGAACGGGTACCTATTCACATGAGCTAAAGCCGTCCAGCCCACAACAATATTTGCAAAAATACAAGTGGTATCAATTGGAAACGAATGTTCCCCAGAACCAATTAAGCCCCGTTCCGAATGCACCGGGTGGAAATGAGTATTTGAATTATGAGGCAGGAAAGACAGTCAACTGGTTAAAGGAAGTATCCCAACCGGCTTATATCACAGACAATAATTTAAGCATATCAGGCGCTTCCGATAATGTGAGTTATTATATCTCCGGTGAATTTTTAAAACAGCGCGGAATTGTTAAGGGATATAATTTTGGCAGGAATAATATCCGTGCCAACATCGACGCCAAATTAACGGAATATTTAAAGGTGGGTACCGATTTATCTTATGATGCCCAAAATTATGACGGGGGGCAAGCCGATCTGTTGATGGCGGAAGAAATGAGCCCTTACGGAACATTATATAACGGCGATGGTACGTACGCTGAATACCCCGATAATCCGGAGCTTTTATATACCAATCCACTTTTGCCATTGTACTTAGACCGGATCAGCCGTTACAAGAGGCTTGATGGACTAGGTTATGCTATCCTTACTCCCTCCAATATAGCTGGTGGGCTGGATTTTTTAAAGGGGTTAGAATACCGCCTGAATGCTTCTTACTCTTACGACCCTTCTCAAAACTACACTTACCAGGGAAGGGCTGCAGGTAGCACTCAGAATGGCAATGCCAACCTTGATGATGAAACAGATGCGAATTGGCTGATAGAAAATATTCTTTCCTACCAAAGAGATTTTGGTGTCAATCATATTGATTTTACCGGGCTTTATAGCGCGCAGAAATTTAATACATTTACTTTTAGAGGCGCTGCCAACGGCTTCATCAACGATTTATTGTCGTATAATAATTTGGCGGCAGGAGCTACCCAATCTGCCTCATCTAATGCTACCAGCTATACCTTATTATCACAAATGGCAAGGATCAATTATTCTTATAAAAATACTTATTTATTAACCTTAACCGCTCGGCGCGACGGCTATTCTGCTTTTGGCGATAGTACCAGCAAGTATGGATTATTCCCAAGTATTGGCGTAGGGTGGAACATCGCTAATGAAAAATTTATGGAAAATTTAAAGGCCATAAACAATTTTAAATTAAGGGCTTCTTACGGAAAGACCGGTAACCAGGCTATTTTGCCCAATCAAACCACCACAACTGATGCTACGGTTCTTTATCCCTTCAACGGATTAAGCACAATTGGAACAGTACCCAGTGTGTTGGGAAATACCAACCTTCATTGGGAAACAAGTACCACTTTGGATATAGGAACAGATTTTAGTCTTCTTGACAGGCGGCTCAGTGGAACCATCGATTTTTATCATAACGATACTAAAGGATTACTGTTAAAAAGGCAGCTACCGACAATTACCGGGTATTCCAACGTGTGGGCAAACTTAGGTGAAACCACTAATCAAGGAATAGAAATCTCTCTGAATTCAATGAATATAAAGACCCGTAATTTTCGCTGGGAAAGTGGTGTAGTATTTGCTACTAACCGGAACCGGATCGTAGATTTATATGGTAATAAACAAAGCGACCTCGGTAACCGTTGGTTTATCGGCCATCCGATCAATGTAATTTATGATTATAAAAAGACCGGCATCTGGCAGACAAGCGATTCAGCACAATCGGCTACATTTAATGCGAAACCTGGCGACATTAAGTTCGCTGATCTCAGTGGTCCCAACGGAAAGCCGGATGGAGTGATCAACGCCTCTGACATGTCAATTCTTGGATCCCCTGATCCAAAGTGGACCGGAGGTCTGACTAACATTTTCTATTACAAGAATTTCAACCTGCGGATTTTCGTTCAAACTGTACAGGGTGTTTTACAAAGCAACAACCAATTGAACTGGATTGACCTGGCCGGACGTCGAAATATACCGGCAGGACTCACTTACTGGACTCCGGAAAATAAAAATAACAGCTCGCCTGCATTAAGCTATACAAATACTTTTGGTTATGGATTCCCGCAGAATGCCAGCTTTACCAGGCTGAAAGATGTTACCTTAACTTATTCGTTACCGGCAAGCATGTTAAGTAAAACCGGATTGTCTGAGTTGAGCGTTTATCTGAGTGGTACAAATTTATATACATGGACACCCTGGTTTGGATGGGACCCGGAAGCAACTTATTTGCCAAGAGGATCAACCGGGGCATCAACCAATTTTCCACAGGAAAGATCTATTGTATTAGGAGTTAATATAACCCTTCGTTAAAATAATCACTAAAATTTAATTTCGATGAAAAAATATTTCATATATACCTTAATTCTTGCATCTGTTGTCATAACATTTGCTTCCTGCCAAAAAAGTTTTCTAAAAGAGAATTTGTATTCGTCATACGCTCCGGAAACCTTGAGCGATTCGCTGGGGGTGGAATCCTCTCTATCAGGATTGTACTATAATTTTAGCCAATGGTACACTTATTCCGGCGAACAGGGATGGCTTTGTGTCTGGCAGGGCGGCACCGATATTGCTTATCCTGTACAGCCTGTAGGCTGGGAGATTCCATACACTAATTACTCATTATTGATCTCTACGGACGGAGCCGCCCAGCATGCATGGCAATGGGCATATAGGCTTATCAGTGATGCCAATACCATTGTTCAAACGCTTCATAGTAGTGCTACGGAAAAGGCTATAAGTGAGGCAGGCCGTAATGAAGATGAAGCAGAGGCCCGTTTTTTCAGAGGGCTTGCCTATGAAAAGCTGGCAACCTTTTTTGGAGCCGTGCCACTTATTACCACGCCAGTTTCGGGACCAGAAACAGACTTTACCAGGACCTCGCTTGATAGCGTTAATAGCCAGATTATCAGCGACCTTTCCTTTGCTGCCCAATACCTCCCGGATGTCAATAATGTCAAAAGTAATTCCGCCGGTAAAATGTACGAACGCGTCAATAAAGCAGCAGCTCAACAGGAACTTGCTGTAGCTTATCTGAGGACAGGTGATCCTACCGACGCCTTGGTGCAAACCCAGGCAATCATTGGCAGTGGCGACTTCAGTCTCATTGACAAACGTTATGGTGTTGACCTCAGTCAGCCTGGCGATTATTATCATGATATGTTCATTTATGGTAATGAAAGAAGAAGCCAGGGAAATTCTGAGGCGATATGGGTACTGGAGCAGGAGAATCCCAGTACAGTTAATGGAGGTATATCTGATGATGCCCAGATGCGTCGAGTGTGGGGAGCCGCCTATTACCAGATGCCTGGCATGATCATCTGTGATTCTTTGGGAGGAAGAGGAATTGGTCGGATGCGCCTGAATGATTGGGTATTATATGGCCTTTATCAAAATGGAGATATCCGTAATTCTCAGTACAACATCAAAAGAAATTATTATTACAATAATCCTACTTATGCCAAATATGGTCAATTAATAATGCCCGGAGATGGTGGGTCAGTGAAGAACGATACCTTATTTAAAATTTGCGGTGAAACAACAAAATGGTTCGCATTTGATCCAAACGATCTGTTTGGTTATGCAACCATCAAGGATATTATCGTCATGCGTTTAGGAGAAACCTATTTGCTACAGGCAGAGGCGCAGGTGGATTTGGGTAATTACGCTGATGCAGCAACCAGCATTAATGTATTGCGGCAACGTGCTTTTGCGAATTATCCTGCCCAGGGAATGATCACAGCCGCAGATATCCAATCAAGTGGTAATCAGGGTCTTGACTTTATCCTGGATGAACGGGCAAGAGAATTGGTAGCAGAAGAAAACAGGCGCGAAACATTGATGAGAATGGGGTTGCTTTATGAAAGAGTGGAAAACCATATAGCTCCATCTGAAGAAGCTTCGGCAGGCTTGCTGCCTTATCCTATTCAGGAGCTAACAAATGATAAAGCCAAATATCTACCCATCCCGCAGTCAGAAATTGAATTGAATAAGGATGCGGTTCTTTCTCAAAATACCGGCTATTAATTTTTTTCTCATAATCAAGTAGTAATGCAGGGCCGGGAAGTTTTCTTACCGGCCTTTTACTTTTACAAAATAAAAAATGGCAAGTTAAAACATAAGTTAGGTCTTTGCGTTAGAGACTGTTTTCAAATGATTGCTTGCATTTGGAAGAATAGTGCCAATGTGAATTTTGCAGGAAATATGCGCTTAAATTCCGAACATAAACTAAAATAAATGATTTAAAATAAAGTGCAATTATGAAGAATAAATCTTTAAAAGATAATAAGACTCCGGGTTCCTCAGGGTCACACCTTGTTATTAAGGGCAGAAGGATGCCAGTTTTATTATCGTTATTGTTTGTGTTTTCAGTTCTGTCATTTGGGTTTATTGTTCAAAAAAACAATACCAGTATGTTTCAAAATAAAGCTGACCAGAGTCTTCAAATGATTTACCCAAAACATTACAGCTCATTTAAACCTGGTGAAGAATGGTATGACAAGAACGAAAAAATTATCAATGCTCATGGAGGGGGTATGCTATACTACAATAATACCTATTACTGGTTTGGAGAAACAAGAGGAAAATCAGCCTCCGAGGGAGTGAGTGTATATTCATCAAAGGACTTATATAATTGGGAAAATAAAGGATTGGCTCTGAAACACGAAACCGATTCTTCAAGCGATATAACAATAGGTTCTATAATCGAAAGACCTAAGGTGATTTATAATGAAAAAACAAAGCAATTTGTAATGTGGTTTCATCTTGAATTGAAAGGAAAAGGATACAGTGCGGCACGGGCAGGAGTTGCGGTTAGTAAGTCACCCGTAGGCCCTTATAAATTCATAAAAAGTTTCCGGCCAAATGGTAATATGTCAAGGGATATGACCTTATATAAAGATGGCAACGGGAATGCCTATGAGATTTACTCATCAAGAGACAATTATGATATGCGGATTGTTGAACTGACTCCTGATTATCTTTCACCTACAACAAAAGATTCTTTGATAGCAAGTGATCACAGGGAAGCTCCCGCAATTTTTAAGTACAATCAAAAATATTATTTAATCACAAGTGCGAGTACAGGTTGGGCTCCCAATGAGGCCAATTTATATGTTAGTAAATCCCTGTTTGGGAAGTGGCAGGATATAGGAAATCCAATGGTCGGTAAAAATGCAAATATTACTTTCTATGCTCAATCGGCTTGCATCTTTCCGGTTGCTGGCAAAAAAAATGCTTTTATTTATATGGCAGACAAATGGGACCCCAGGGATCTTAAGGACAGCCGCTATATCTGGTTGCCTGTTCAGTTTAAAAATGGGAAGACATTTATAGAATGGAAGGATGAATGGGATTTACATGTTTTTGACAACTAATAAGTTTTACAAAAGGATTTTATAAAGCAAACAAAGTAATATTCGTAATTTCTATTTTTATTCTAAATTTTGTTCAGCATAAAAAAAAGTTTCCCTGTTACAGTAAAACTGTTTGAAAAATTATGCATTTAAAATTTTTATTCCTGATGCTATGCATCATCTTACATTTTTCTTTTGCAGGAGCTCAAAGTACTTCTGGTTACAAGTTGGTGTGGTCTGACGAATTCAATACAAATGGCGCCCCCGATTCTTCCAACTGGACGTATGAGAACGGCTTTGTTCGCAACCATGAATTCCAGTGGTACCAACCGCGAAATGCACGATGTGAAAATGGGATACTAATCATTGAAGCGAAAAAAGAAGAAAAACTAAATCCATGGTATGTTGCAGGAAGTATGGATTGGAGAAAGAACAGAGATAGTATTCATTATACATCTGCATGTTTATTATCAAAAGGACATCATTTTTGGAAATATGGCCGTTTCATTATGAGAGCCAGAATTGATATTAGTAACGGCTTATGGCCAGCGTGGTGGACACTTGGTGTGCATGAAAGATGGCCTGCCAATGGAGAAATTGATATTATGGAATATTACAGGAACAAACTGTTAGCGAACATTGCCTGCTTTGGAAAAAATCATAACGCTGAATGGTTTAGCAACCGGTTTAGCATAGATTCGTTGGGCGGTAAGAAATGGGCTTCAAAATTTCACATTTGGCGAATGGACTGGAATCAAAATTTTATTGCTTTGTATGTAGATGACCATTTGCTCAATAAAGTTCTATTAGATTCCCTGGTGAATAAAGATGAAAGTGGATTTAATCCTTTTAAACAGCCACATTATATGCTTTTAAACCTGGCTATTGGCGGAGCAAATGGAGGAGATCCTTCGCAAACTTCTTTTCCTAAAAAATTTGAAATAGATTATGTAAGGGTGTATCAAAAAACAAAATAACTATATCATGATATTTCAATTCGAAAAAATCAACAAAATATTTCCTGTAATTCTAATGTGCCTTATGTTTCAATCAACAAAGGCCCAGTTAAATTTAATAACGGATATCCCTAATCGAAATACGATAAGCCTGGATGGTAAATGGCAATATATCGTTGATCCGTATGAAACGGGCTTCTATGATTATCGGTATAAAGAAATGAACGAAAATGATCCATCAGCCTATTGGAACAATGATAAGCCAAAAAATAAAACCGATCTCAAGGAGTATGGTTACAGTGATAAATATACTTTGAGAGTGCCGGGAGACTGGAATTCGCAAGATCCGAAATTCCTCTACTACGAAGGAACAGTATGGTATAAAAAAACATTTGATTTCAAAAAACGTAACCCATCTGACAGGTTGTTTATTTATTTTGGAGCAGTTAATTACAGGGCAGATGTTTACCTCAATGGTAAAAAACTGGGAATGCATATTGGGGGGTTTACTCCTTTCAATTTTGAGATTCCTGATTCTATCTTAAAAACTAAAGGTAATTTTCTTGTAGTGAAAGCTGATAACAAAAGAGGCAAAGAAGAAGTGCCAACATTAAATACTGACTGGTGGAATTATGGCGGCATCACACGTTCCGTAGATCTCGTAGAAGTTCCCAAAACTTTTATCCAGGATTTTTCAATTCATCTCAAAAAGCCTGAAGCAGGCGAAGCGCCTCCGGCAAAAAATGCAGAAGTTGATGGCTGGGTTAAATTAAATGGCCATGGTTCAGGTAATGTGGTGATTGATATTCCGGAATTGAAATTGAAGAAAACCTTTCCGGTTACTGACTCAATAACCAATTTTACTTTTCAACTGCCGCAGATACAATTATGGTCGCCTGAAAAACCAAAACTTTATAAGGTCGTCATTAGTAATGGGGATGATAAAGTTGCAGACAAGATTGGTTTCCGCACCATCGAAGCTTTTGGAAAGAAAGTTTTGCTAAATGGTAAACCCATTTTTATGCGAGGCGTTGCGATGCACGAAGAAATACCGCAGCAAATGCGCCGTGCTTATAGTAAAAAAGACGCTGCCCAATTATTTGGTTGGGCGAAGCAATTAGGTTGTAATATGGTCCGGCTGGCACATTATCCTTATGATGAAAGCATGACCCGTATGGCGGATTCCCTGGGATTTTTGGTTTGGTCAGAAATACCTGTTTACTGGACGATAGATTTCGGAAACCATGAGGTATATGAGAATGCAAAGAAGCAACTAACGGAGATGATTACACGGGATAAAAACCGGGCCAGCATTATTATCTGGTCGGTGGGTAATGAAACGCCGGTAAGCTCTGTTCGTACGGAATTTATGCACAATCTGATTCTTTCAGCAAGAGCACTCGATAGCACCCGTATGGTGTCAGCAGCTTTGGAAGTAAATTATAATTCTGATAAGAAAGAACATGTTATCAATGATCCGTTAGGCCAATACGTTGATCTTGTAGCTTTTAATGAATACCTGGGATGGTATGGAGGATTGCCCAGTGCTTGTCGCACCGCAAATTGGGGTACACCTTACGATAAGCCTTTATTTATAAGTGAAACAGGGGCGGGAGCAAAGTACGGATTTCATGCAGATTCTCTTACCCGTTTTAGCGAGGAATACCAGGCCTGGTATTACAGGGAACAAATAGCTATGTTCAAACGTATGCCGGAAAATTGGGTAGGCCTATCTCCGTGGGTATTGGCAGATTTTCGTTCACCAAAAAGAAACAATCCAATTTACCAGAATGGCTGGAATCGAAAGGGATTATTTGACAATAACGGAAATAAAAAAGAAGCCTTTTATATTCTTCAATCCTATTATAAAGTATTAGAAAAAAAATCAAATCAGAATAAATAATTTTAAAATAATGAAAAGAAAAACTTCAGTGACATCTTTCCTTTTTTGTTGCCTCATGTTTTTGTGTTTATTTACTTCTGGTCAGCAGAAAAAAGAAGTGGCACATACTTTCGCATTAGGCGATTCTGTCTTTCTTTTAGACAATAAACCCTTTCAAATCATTTCCGGCGAAATGCATTACCCGCGTATTCCGCGTGAAGCCTGGATGGACCGGATGAAAATGGCAAAAGCAATGGGGTTGAACACTATCAGTACTTATGTATTTTGGAATTTACAGGAACCACAAAAAGGAAAGTTTGATTTTACCGGTAATAATGATGTAGCGCAATTTGTAAAAGACGCACAAAAAGAAGGACTATGGGTTATACTCAGACCTAGCCCTTATGTATGTGCCGAATGGGAATTCGGTGGATATCCTTATTGGTTACAAAATATTAAAAGCCTGGTAGTTCGCAGCAAGGAAAAGCAATACATTGAAGAATATAGAAAATATATAGACGAAGTTGGCAAACAATTAGCGCCTTTGCAAATCAATCACGGAGGCAATATCCTGATGGTGCAAATAGAGAATGAATATGGTTCTTATGGTGACGATAAGTCGTACTTACAAATGAATGAAAAGATGTTTCGCGATGCCGGATTTGATGGTTTGCTATATACCTGTGATCCTCCGCAAGCCTTAAACAATGGATATTTGCCAGGATTATTGCCCGCAATAAATGGATTGTCGGATACAACAGCTATAAAAGAAATTATCAGGAAACATCATAATGGCAAAGGCCCTTTTATGGTAGCAGAATGGTACCCCGCCTGGTTTGATTGGTGGGGAGCCAAACATCATACCGTACCTGCGAATGCCTATGCCAAACAACTGAACAATATTTTAAAGGCAGGCATTTCAATCAACATGTATATGTTTCATGGCGGAACTACAAGAAGCTTTATGAACGGCGCTAATGATAGGGACGCCACCCCTTTTCAACCGCAAGTAAGCAGTTACGATTATGATGCACCTTTAGATGAAGCTGGCAATGTAACCGATAAGTTCAAAGTGTTTCGTTCTGTAATAGAAAAATATTTGCCCAAAGGAGAAGTGCTTCCACCCGTACCATTACCTAAACCAACAATGGAAATAACTGATATAAAATTTACTGCAGCAACTTCTGTTACCAATATATTGCCAAAACCAGTTAAAAACGCATCACCATTAACTTTCGAAGCATTGAACCAGGCTTATGGTTTTGTACTTTATCGTACTATTTTACAAGGAGGAGAAAAAGGTATTTTGCGTTTGGACAGTTTAAGAGATTATGCAATCGTAATTATAAATGGTCAAAAGGCAGGAGTTCTTGATAGACGTTTTAGGCAAAATAGCATGGAGCTTACACTTCCAAAAGGGAATGATACATTAGATATTTTAGTAGAGAATTTAGGTAGGATCAATTTTGGTCCCAAACTCCTACAAAACAACAAGGGCATTACCAAAAGCGTATGGTTTAATGGAAAAGAATTGAAAGGATGGGAAATGTATGATTTGCCGTTTGATGATATTTCTTCTATAAGTATAGAAGGTAATAATATCAGAAAAGATGAACCCATACTTCGTAAAGGTTCATTCAATCTTACAAAAGTTTCTGACACCTATTTAGATATGCGAAAATGGGGTAAAGGTGTTGTTTGGATAAATGGCCATAACCTTGGTCGTTATTGGTATGTAGGGCCGCAACAAACAATTTATGTACCTGCAGAGTGGCTAAAACCAGGAAAAAATAGCGTCGAAGTTTTGGAATTATTAAAACCCGAAATGGATACACTGGTAGCAATCGATCATCCTATTTTGGATGAGCTACAAATTGACGATTCTAAATAATTAATAAATTAGATAATGTTTGATTAACAGTAGTATATTGCTACTATATTATTTACAGGTATCACTTTATGTTTTGAACCATGACAGTGCATGATGATTTATAGATTACTCTTTTTTATTTTTATTGCTTAATCCCATTGTTATAAGAATCGAATAAACTAACACATGCAAATAATCTACGGCATCTTTTACCACTTTATTGGGGGCGCAGCTTCCGGAAGTTTTTATGTACCCTATAATAAAGTAAAGGGCTGGCATTGGGAAAGTTTCTGGATTGTGGGCGGCCTTTTTTCCTGGTTGATTGTTCCGCCCATTGCAGCGTGGCTAACTGTACCGCATTTTGCTGAAATTATCTCGAATACCCCCGCTTCCACCTTTGGCTGGACTTTCTTTTGGGGCGTACTTTGGGGTATTGGTGGATTGATGTATGGTTTAGGAATGAGGTATCTTGGTATGTCGCTTGGCAATTCAGTGTTGCTCGGGTTTACTGCTGCATTTGGGTCATTAGCTCCTTCTGTTTATTACAATTTTCACCCGCAGGAAGGTAAGGTTACATTTACAGATTTACTTACCAATCATTGGGGCCAAATTGTTTTGGTTGGAGTTATTCTGTGCCTGGTTGGAATTTTTATTTGCGGGAGAGCCGGTGTTTTGAAAGAACATGAACTGCCCGAGGAAAAAAAGAAAGAAAGTATAAAAGAATTTAACCTGACAAAAGGATTAATCGTGTGTATCGTAGCCGGTATCTTAAGCGCCTGTTTCAATTATGGAATAGATGCCGGATCCAAAATGGCTGAAGTAGCCAATGATGCATGGAAGGCCGCTAACCCTTCAGAAACCGGTAACTTTTTGTACCGGAATAATGTAATCTATATCGTACTACTTTGGGGCGGCCTTACCACCAATTTTATCTGGACTATGTTTTTAAATATCCGGAATAAAACTTTTGGTGATTATGCAAATAAAAAAACGCCTCTTTTGCGCAATTATCTTTTTTGTGCATTGGCAGGTACACTTTGGTTCCTGCAATTTTTCTTTTATGGAATGGGAGAAAGCAAACTGGGCAATGGGGCAAGCTCATGGATATTGCACATGTCGTTTATCATCTTAGTGGCTAATCTTTGGGGCTTTGCGCTGAAAGAATGGAAAGGCGTTAGTACGAAAACAAGGACGACAATAATTCTGGGAATCATTACCATTATTGCATCTGTAATATTGGTGGGATATGGAAATGCTTTGCACCAGTGAGAATTGAAAATGGAAAATTGAAAGTGGAAAATTGAAAATGGTGTGTTGAGTGGTAAGAAATAATTTTTTGGCAAACGAAGATATGCAACCTTAAAATTGAAAATTTAAATTAATAAATCTTTTAATAAAATTATGGACACAAAATTAAAAACCAGCAATACGCTTTCAAAAGTCAAAGAATTTAAACATGTAAGTTATTTGTGGGATGATGAAAAGGCAGCTTCTTTAAATGGAGACCAAGTGGCCTTGCTGATCTACCGCTCTAATTTGCTGGGCGAAGATTTAAGATTAACCAATTATGGTGGAGGAAATACCTCCTGCAAGACGATAGAGAAAGATCCCTTGAACGGTAAAGAAACAGAAGTAATGTGGGTAAAAGGAAGTGGTGGAGATCTTGGAACCATGAAGAGAAGCGGCTTGGCGGCTTTATATGTAGATCGTCTAAGAGGATTAAAGAATGTGTATCGTGGAATAGAGCATGAAGATGAAATGGTGGAATTATTTAATCATTGTATTTATGTCCCGATAGGTATCGGGATGAATTCAAAAGCGCCTTCCATAGATACGCCTTTGCACGCCTTTCTTCCTTTCAAACATATTGATCATTTACATCCTGATGCAGCTATAGCAATCGCTGCGGCCAAAGACGGAGAAAGGATTACCAAAGAATTATTTAATGGAACAATTGGTTGGGTAAAATGGCAAAGGCCTGGATTTGAGTTGGGCCTGATGTTAAAGGAGTGTCTTGATGAAAATCCAAGTATTCGCGGTATCATGCTTGGTTCTCATGGTTTATTTACGTGGGGTGATACCGCTTATGAAAGTTACGTCAATACTTTAGAGGTGATTGAAATTTGTGCACAATACCTGGAAGATAATTATGGAAAGAAAGGTAAAATATTCGGAGGCGAAAAAATTAAATCATTACCAAAAGAAGAAAGATTACAACAAGCGGCTTTACTGGCGCCGGTGCTAAGAGGTTTTTGTTCTTCCGAAACGAAGATGATTGGACACTTTACTGATGATGAAAGAGTCATACAATATATTAACTCAAATGATTTAGAAAGACTGGCCCCGATGGGAACAAGTTGCCCGGACCACTTCTTACGTACAAAAATTTCTCCATTGGTATTGGAATTACGTGCAGATGAAGATTTGAACAATTTCGCTACAATAAAAGAGAAATTAAATCCTGCATTTGAAGCATACCGAAAAATGTATGCAGATTATTACAACACGTGCAAACATCCAAATAGCCCTGCGATGCGTGATGCCAATCCGGTAGTGATTTTATATCCGGGCGTGGGTATGTTTACGTTTGCAAAAAACAAGCAGACGGCGCGTGTAGCGGCTGAATTTTATATTAACGCTATCAATGTAATGAAAGGCGCTGAAGCAATTTCAGCATATACGTCCCTTCTACGGCAGGAAGCTTTCGATATCGAATATTGGTTGCTTGAAGAAGCTAAACTGCAACGGATGCCAAAACCAAAATCTTTAAGTGGCCGCGTAGCGTTGGTTACAGGAAGCGCCGGTGGTATAGGTAAGGCAATCGCCAAAAAATTTGTAGAGGAAGGAGCTTGCGCTATTATCAATGATGTCAATATAGAAAGATTGTCAGGCGCTACTGAGGAATTTCAAAAACTCTTTGGAAAAGATAATGTTGCATCAGTACAATTAGATGTAACCGATAAGCAAACGATTGATGAAGCGGTAAAAAGGGCTGCTCTCGCATTCGGAGGTGTGGACATAATTGTAAACAACGCGGGTATCAGCATCTCAAAACCGATAGAAGAACATACTATAGAAGATTGGAATAAGCTGTATGACATTTTAGTAAAAGGGCAATTCCTGGTATCACAGTCATGCATAGCCGTAATGCGCAAACAAGGATTTGGTGGCGACATTATTAATATTGTTTCCAAAAACTCCATAATGGCAGGGCCTAATAATGTGGCTTATGGCTCTGCAAAAGCTGCGCAGGCACATCTTTCAAGGTTAATGGCCGCAGAATTGGGAAGTGATAAAATCCGGGTAAATATTGTAAATCCCGATGCCGTTATTTCCCACTCCAACATTTGGGCAGGAGGCTGGGCTGAAGGCCGGGCCAAAGCCTATGGAATAGAAGTAGAAGAATTACCGGCTTTTTATGCCAAAAGAACTTTACTCAATGAAACCATTTTACCGGAAGATATCGCCAATGCCTGTTTTGCTTTCGTGGGCGGTTTACTGAATAAATCAACAGGAAATATATTGAATGTGGATGGTGGTATTGCCGCCGCGTTTGTAAGATAAATTTTTTCTCATAATCAATTAATCAAATCGTTGATGGTTTTTGAATCCGTCGGCCTTTTGATTTTTATTAAAGAACGTTTATGCGTATTTCTTCTAAAATGAAATTGCTGAAAGGCTTTGAGGACGAGTATCAAAGGCGCCATGATGAAATATGGCCTGAATTAAAAATGCTTTTAAAAGAAACAGGGATTATAGATTATTCCATTTTTTTAGATAAAGAAACCAATGATTTGTTTGCATATTTTACAGTAGAAGATGAGAAAGAATTAAACGAACTGCCGGGCAAAGAAATTATGAAAAAATGGTGGGCTTATATGAAAGATATTATGGAAACGAATGAAGATAATTCGCCAGTATGCTTTCCTCTGAAAGAAGTTTTTTATTTACCATAAATTCAATCACAAAAAATATTTAAAATGATATTACAAAAAGCTCAGATCGAACGAAGTAATAAAGAGAATTTACCAAAGCATAAGAAGAGCTATGCATTTATTTCAGATCAAATAATCGATCCTGATAAAGTAATCAAAAAATTAATCAACTTCCAGGTCGCCATTCCAAGTTGGGCCTTAGGCACCGGCGGTACCCGTTTTGGTCGTTTTCCCGGTGGTGGCGAACCACGAAACCTGGAAGAAAAAATTGAAGATATTGGTTTGCTGCATGCACTTAATAAATCAAGTGGTGCTATATCACTTCACATTCCCTGGGATATTCCAAAAGATGCCGAAGCCATAAAAAAGTTAGCGGCTCAAAACGGACTACGCTTCGACGCCATGAATTCAAATACATTCCAGGATCAACCCGGTCAGAAATTGAGTTATAAATTTGGCTCCATGCAGCATGTTGATAAATCCGTTCGCAAGCAGGCAGTAGATCACAATATTGAAGTTATAAAATATGGAAAGAATTTAGGATCCAAATCACTTACCGTTTGGTTGAGCGATGGTTCTTGTTTTCCCGGTCAGTTAAATTTCAGAAAAGCATTTCAAAATACATTGGAAAGTTTGCAGGAAGTTTATTCGAAATTACCTTTAGACTGGAAAATGTTTGTAGAATACAAAGCATTTGAACCTAATTTTTATTCAATGGCAGTCGGTGATTGGGGACAATCCTTACTCTACACTTCCAAGCTTGGAAAGAAAGCTTATACATTAGTTGATCTCGGCCATCATTTGGCAAATGCAAATATTGAACAAATTGTTTCTTTACTGTTGATGGAAGGGAAGTTGGGTGGATTTCACTTTAATGATTCGAAATATGGCGATGATGATCTCACTGTAGGAAGCATTAAACCTTATCAGTTGTTTTTAATTTTTAATGAACTGGTAGAAGGCATGGATGCGAAAAAAATGAATCACGCCCATGATTTGGCATGGATGATTGACGCTTCTCACAATGTAAAAGATCCTTTAGAAGATTTGTTGCAATCAGTAGAAGCTATTATGATTGCCTACGTGCAATCATTAATTATTGACCGGGAAAAATTAGTGGAGTCACAAAATAAAAATGATGTGGTTACCGGGCAGGAAATTTTACAACAAGCTTACAGGACAGATGTTCGCCCGATAATAGCTGAGGCGAGGTTGCGTGCCGGCGGTGCTTTGAATCCTTTGGCAGTTTATCGCAATGAAAAAGTAAGGGAAAATTTGGTCAAAGAAAGAGGAAGTAAAACGATAGCAACAGGATTGTGAATTCAGTTGTAATAGATAATTCAAAGTTTGAATTTAAAAGGTTAAAGATTAATTTATCCATTCAAAATACCGATTATTCATTTAAAGACTTTGGATAAATGTATTTTTTATTTTCTTTTATTTTTTATCCTTCTCTCTTTGTTCTACTTTTGAAAATAAAATAATATCATGCCCGATCAGCCGACCGTACCGCCTAACCAGCTTAACATAGAAATTTCTGAAGAAGTATCTGAAGGCTCTTATGCCAATCTTGCTATCATTACGCATAGTCATGCAGAGTTTGTAATAGATTTTGTAAATGTAATGCCGGGAACCCCGAAGAGTAAAGTAAAAAGCAGGATCATTCTTACTCCTACTCATGCCAAGCGATTTATGAAAGCCATGATAGATAATGTGAAAAAATTTGAATCCGCAAATGGCACTATTCAGGATATAGAGGCAGTTGAATTGCCATTAAATTTTGGTGGGCCTACAGCACAGGCTTAGTGATTAGGTTACTTTAAAAAATACAAGGTAAATTACTGACTTGCAAAAAGTAAAGTGAAAGGTAAAAATCAGAAAGCTATAAATTGGAATTCAATTAATTTCCTTTCAACCTTACACTTTCGGGCTATTGATCTTCTTCAAATCCTTCATGTTCTTCTGGTTTGTAATTTGCCTTTAATTCATCCAGCTTTTTCTTTCCATAAGCAAACCTTGTTATAAATACATATAAGACCGGTACTATAAATATGGCCAGAGAGGTAGCAGCTAACATACCACCAAATACTGTCCATCCAATTGTTTTACGTGATTCTGCTGCCGCACCTGTTGCAAATGCCAAAGGCAATACGCCAAAGATAAATGCCAGTGATGTCATAAGGATAGGGCGTAAACGCAATCTTACAGCCGCAATCGTAGCTTTGATTAAATCCATTCCTGAATCCACACGCTCCTTGGCAAACTCCACAATTAAAATTGCATTTTTTGCCGCCAGCCCAATCAATGTTATCAGCCCAATCTGAGCATAAATGTTATTGGAAATATTGGGTAATAAACTCAATGTAATTATAGATCCTAATGCCCCGATTGGTACTGCCAATAAAACGGAGAAAGGAACAGACCAACTTTCATATAAGGCAGCGAGAAAGAGGAATACAAATACAAGGGACAATGCAAAGATGAGCACTGTTTTATTCCCGGCTTTTATTTCTTCAAGTGACATACCTGAAAATTCGTAACTGTAACCAGCCGGCAAATACTTTGCCGCAGTTTCCTTCAATGCTGTAATAGCCTGGCCACTGCTAAATCCTGCTTTCGCGCTTCCGTTTATTTCTATTGACCGGTTTACATTGTAATGCGAAATTAAGGCCGGGGCTTCTATCACCTTTGAGGTAATTAAAGAACTTAAAGGAATCATATTGCCCACGTTGTTTCTAACATAATATTTTCCTATTTCACTAAGTGATGAGCGATAAGTACTATCTGCCATAGTAACTACTTTAAAATTCCTTCCGTAAATAGTAAATTGATTAACGTAAGTGCTGCCCAATAAAGTGGCTAAGGTATTATAGACATCTGCAACATCTACACCTAGTTGCGTTGCCTTATCACGATCTACATCCACCTGGTAGCTTGGCGTATTTGCGGTAAAGAAAGTAAAAGCATGGCCGATTTCGGGGCGCTTATTTAATTGTGCGATGAAATTATTTGCTATCTGGCTGAATTTTTGAATATTATCCGTGCTCGTTGTCTGTTCCAACTCAAAAGTAAATCCTGCTGTTCGACCCAACCCGGGAACAGGAGGAGGTGCTATCACTAACACCCTTGCTTCCTTAAGATCAGCAGTCTTTTGCTGAATTTTTTTTATGACGCCTATTTCATCCTGCCCTTTGCCTTTTCTTTCATCCCATGGTTTCAACATGATCCACATACTGCCGACATTTGGTTTGTTAGATCCCTCGAGGAAGTTGAATCCGGCAAGACCACCTACTACTGATACTTCCGGAATAGATTGAATTCTTGCAACAATTGTTTTGAGCATAGCAAAACTTCTTTCTGTTGAAGTTGCTTCCGGCATTTCATAAGTTGCCATCAAACTACCTTCATCTTCCTGGGGAATAAAGCCCGTTGGTTTTTTTTCAAAAAGTATGAATAATGCTATAAATATTCCTATAAGAAGAATCAGGACATAAGGAGTTTTTCTAATCCATAAAGCCACACCTCTTGTGTAAGAATTGGTTATTTTTCGAAAGCGGCTGTTAAACGCAGCAAAGAATTTCTCTATAAAATTCTTCTTATCTTTTTCGCCTTTTGAATGCCTAAGTAAAAGAGAACATAATGCGGGTGTAAGAGAAAGTGCTACAAAAGCTGAAATGATTACGGATACAGCAATAGTGATTGCAAATTGCTGATATAATTTGCCTACGATTCCTGGTATAAAACCAACAGGTACAAACACTGAAGCTAATATTAAGGCGATAGCCACTACCGGACCAGAAATGTCCTGCATGGCTTTTCGCGTTGCTTCTTTTGCCGATAAACCATAGGTATCTATGTAATGCTGCGTAGCCTCCACTACTATAATTGCGTCGTCTACCACAATTCCTATCGCCAGTACAAATGCAAATAAAGTTAAAGTATTGATGGTAAAATTGAAAATGAGAAAGAAAGTAAAAGTTCCTATCAATGATACAGGAATGGCAAGTACCGGAATTAGAGTAGCACGCCAATCCTGTAAAAACAAGAACACAACCAATACCACTAAAGTGAGCGCTTCAAGTAATGTATATATTACTTCTTTGATGGATGCCTGAACTACGGATACGCTTTCGCTCGGTATCAGATAATCCATATCGCTTGGAAATGTTTTTTTTAAATCTTTAAGCGTATTGAGAATTCCTTGATAGGTTGCCAGGGTATTGGCATCAGGAGTTTGATATAGGATAAGATAAGTCGCCGGCATGCCATTTACAGTGGAATTATGGGCATAATTGAATTTACCTAATTCAACCCTTGCAATATCTTTCATATACACAATATTACCTGTAGCAGGGTCGTTGCGAATGATAATATTTTTAAACTGATCTACGGTACTAAGTCGGCTGTTAGTGAGTACATTATATTCAAAATTTTGCTCACCACGCTGGGGAAGGCCACCAATTGAACCTGGTGCAATTTCTAAATTCTGATTCCTTATAGCATTATTTACATCTGCCGGAGTTAGTCCAAGTGACGCCAATTTTTCAGGATTCAACCATATCCGCATACTAAAATCATCACCATGCGAGTCTATTTCCCCTACACCTTTTACACGGGCCAAAGCAACCTGTACATGAATATTTACATAGTTGCCAATAAAACTGGAACTATGAGTTCCATGAGGTGAATAAAAAGCAAAAATAGCCAGTGCGCTGGGATTTCGTTTTAGTACGGTAACACCGAGCTGCGTTACCTGAATAGGTAATGTAGGTAATGCTACATTTACTCTATTCTGAACATCTACGGTGGCAATGTCTATATTAGTACCCACATCATAAATTACATCAATACTGCTGGCGCCACTTGAACTGCTCCCACTTTTTATATACGTCATTCCAGGTGAGCCATTTATTTGCGTCTCCATGGGGGTAGTAACCGTTTGCTCCACAGTTTTAGCATCTGCACCAATAAAGTTGGCTGATACTGAAACAGTTGGTGGAGATATATTGGGATACTTTGCAACAGGCAGGTTAAACATAGATATGATTCCTACCAGCACAATTACAATTGCAATTACAATTGCTGTAACGGGGCGTTTTATAAAAGTTTCTGCGATCATTCTTAATTCATAATTTTTAGGCGCTTAGATCTGGTAATTGCTTTTCAATTTTAATTCTTCATTCCTCATTTTCAATTTTTATTTCCCGTAGTTATCACGGACCCTTCATGCAAATTCTGAACTCCTTCAACCACTATTTTTTCACCAGGCTTTAATCCTTTGTTTACAATTATATTTTCTCCAATCTGCCGGCCTAACAATAACTGCCGCTGCGAAACTTTAGAACTATCGCCTATCACATAAACAAAAAATTCTCCCAGCATTTCAGTAACAGCCTTATAAGGAATCATTGTTGCGTTTTTTGTTGCTGTATTTTTAACCCTCACGGTAGTGTTCATCCCTGGCTTCAGCATATCTTTATCATTGGGAAAAACTAATCTTACTTTTATGGTTCCTGTTTGGGGATCTACTGCTCTGTCTATTAAACTGATATGTCCCGGGGAAGGATATACATCTGTACCAAAAGCAATTGTAAAAGTAGAATCATTTTTAGAGTTCTCCTTTTGCTGCAATTGCATAAAACGATAAATATTTTTTTGATCTACTGTGAAATCTACTGCAATAGGATTATTCGTAGAAACGGTATTTAAAACCGTTTGACCAGCAACAACCGAAGTTCCTTTTTTTACCTGCGAAATACCAATGGTTCCTGTAAAAGGTGAATGAATATTGGAAAATTGAACGTTTGAATGCAGGCTTGCAACGTTTGCTTTTGAAGCCGCTACTTGTTTTTCGGCAACATCCAAAGCGGCATTGGCATAGTCCACCTGCTGTTTTGCAATCGCATCATGCTTTGCCAGTTCATTATATCTGACTGAATCTTGTTGTGCTTTTATCAGATTAGCTTCCTGTACCTGAAGATCGGCAATCGCCTGATTGTAATTGGCTTTGTAAATCTGTGCATCAATTGTATAAAGAAGTTGTCCTTTTGTTACGTGTTGTCCATCTTTAAAATAAATGCCGGTGATATATCCTGTAACCTGTGAAGTAAGATTTATTTGGTCTAATGCATTAACGGTTCCCGGATATTGATCATAATATACAGCATTAGTTGAAGTTACTTCAGCTACAGTTACAGGAACAGCCGGAGGAGGCCCTTGCTGATTTTGCGCTGCTTTATTTCCGCAGGATGAAAAAATAAAACCCAGGGCGTAAACAAAGAAAATATATTGGTTTACTTTCATAATTCTAATTTAATATTTTATATTTCCTAACGCCTGTTCCACGTCTATTTTACTTGATAGTACCTGGTACAGCGCATTGTAATAATTAATTTGTGCAGTACGTAAATCGGATTCAGCATTAATAACGTCCAAAAAGGCTTTCACGCCTGCGCGATATTGCAACTGGATTATATTATACACATCACTTGTCAATGAAAGATTTTCTTTCAATGTAGAAAAATTATAAAGGTTACTTTTATAAGCACCCATTGCAGTTTGGTATTGGGTATTAATAGAATTTTGCTGACTCTTGATATTGTTATCTGCCTGTGTTATTTCAAATTGTGCTTCTTTTATTTGTTGTAATCTTGCTCCCCCCTCGAATATAGGCAGCGAGAGAGTAATGCCTATATAAGAACTAGGATAGTGAGCATTATACAATTTTGAAAATTGATCGTTCAGATAATTAAAATTGTAATTTCCAAAAGCCGATACATTGGGCAGAAAGCTCCATTTATAATATTGCAGGTTATATGCCTGCAGCTTTTTTTGTGTTTGTAATTGTTGTATTTCTATTCTGTTTGCATAATTGACAGTTTGTAATGTATCAATATAAATTTCCTTTTCCATTTGTGTGGTGTCATACACCAATTCAATTTTTTGTGATAAGGGATACCCCATCAATTCCTGCAGGCTGGCATACTCTGCTTTAAGAGATTGTTCTGTGGATACTTTTTGAGCTTTGGAGTTATTCAATGCAATCATAGCCTGCTCATAATCTGTTTTATCTACAATACCGCTTTGATACTGGTAAAGGGCATCTTTGTAGCTTTGAGCGTTTCGCAAAATATCCTGCTCAATTACTCTCAATTGCTGTACACCCAGTATTAAATTATAGAATGCTTTGCTAACAGCTACCGCCAGATTTATTTTTTGATTTTCTGTATTTTGTGATGCAGAAAGCCTTACGTCACTGGCACTACGTGAAGCAAGCAAAACATCCCTGCTAAAAATATTTTGTGTTACACCTAAATTCAGCCCTGAAGTATTATAAGTTCCTGAATGAGCAAGGTTGCCATTAAAATTCAATGTTGGTAACTGAAAATTGTGTTGCAGGTTGTAGGAAAAATTTAACTGCGGATACCAGGCTGCTAACTTACTTCTAATAATGGTTTCAGTGATGTCTTCATTTATTTTTGCATTTTGCAGATTGGGATTATGTTTTATAGCATATTCAATGCAATTATGCAAAGTAGCAGTTTGCAACGTTGAATCGTTTTTATCAGACTGTGCAAAAACTAAATTTGGAAGAATTAAAAATAACCAGGTAACAATCTTTTTATTTAATAGAAACTTCTTCTTATTCCGGTAGTTCATCTTATACTCTTTTGAAATCAACAGAAATAACCAACTTCCCGGAATTTAATTTATTTCAGAATGCATTTCCATTTGGTAAGGGTCATTCAAAATATTCTAAAAATCCTAAGGTCGATATTTTTTAGGGTGCAAGGTAAAAATAAAAAAAGTTACATTATTGGCCATCTTCAAATTAATTTTGCCGTTCATGTAAAATGATAATTGAGTGATAAAGAATTTCCCTTATTGGTAAAAGGAGTGAACCATTGAGAAGTTAAGAAAAGTGAAGGAAGAGGTCTAAATCTGACATTATTTCTTAATGGTAAAACACTCAAAAAAATATTTGATAAAAACCTTCCTGGCCGATAAAAGATTTTTTTACTGTCGTATTTATTTTTCTACCAGACTTTCATTAATCAGGTAAGGTACTATACCATAAATCTTTGTAAATCCTTTTTGTTCATTAATTGAAAGATTGACAAAATTGGCTTCTGTTTCGGGGAACGTTAAAATCCTTTTATGACCAATAGTAGTTCCCTCAATTTTCTTTATTAATTCATGATTTTTATTCAACAATTGAATTGTAAATTTTGCACAATTTTGCCCATTCATTAAATTTTCCTGTAAAACAATGCAATTAATTTTTTCAGGTTGATTGAACGCAATTTCGATTGATTGAGATTGAGTCATGGTGATCGTCTGATAGGATTGATTATTTCCCGTATTCAATCTCATAATGGGAATTGGTCTCTTATTATAAATAAAGAATTCCCTACCTTTTTTTGATAAGTCATTTGAAAAATTCTCTTCCCTTAATTTTTTAAAATCCATCAATGAAGCAGAATCGTATTGAGTAATTAATCCTTTTCTATCGGGCGGTACATTCAAAATTAAATTAGCTCCGCATCCAACACTTTTCAAATAAATTTCAAAAAGTTGTTCAGGAGTTTTTACTAAAGAATCTTCTTTTGGATGAAAAAACCATCCGGGCCTGATGCTGACATCACATTCTGCAGGTATCCAGTTTTTGCCCCACATATTTCCTCTGTTCAATGTATCTGATGGTGGCGCTCCTTTACCTCTTTTAAAACCGGCGGTATCCAATAAATCCCAATTGGTTTTTCCTGCATAACCATTTTCATTCCCGCACCAACGGGCATCCGGGCCAATATCACTAAAAATAATTGTTTGGGGAGAAAGCCTTCTTACCACACTTGTAAACCTTGCGAAATCATACACCTGCTTTTTCCCATTGGGCCCTTCACCATTAGCACCATCCCACCACAATTCCCAGATAGGGCCATAATTGGTAAAAATTTCTTTCAGCATATTTACAAAAACATCATTATAAGCAGGAGTTCCGTAAGCTGGATGGTTTCTATCCCATGGAGAAAGATAGACCCCGAATTTTAAACCATATTTTTTGCAGGCTTCCGATAATTCTTTCAGCACATCGCCTTTACCGTTTCTCCATTTGCTTTCTTTTACCGTATGTGTAGAATATTTACTTGGCCAAAGACAAAATCCATCGTGATGTTTTGCCGTGATAATAATTCCTTTGGCTCCTGCAGCTTTTGCCATACGGCACCACTGATTACAGTCCAGATCTGTAGGATCGAACACATCCGCATTCTCCGTACCTTTTCCCCATTCGAGATTGGTAAAAGTATTAGGACCAAAATGCATAAAAAGATAGAATTCCATATTCTGCCATTCAAGTTGATATGGTGTAGGAACAGGATTTATTGTATTGTCCGGTTGCGAAAAACCATTTCGGAACAAAAAAATGAAAGCGATAAATATGAGATTCTTTTTCACGTGAACTTTTTTAAATAATATTTTGACGAAAGTTATTTTATAAAAATGAAATTTTCTTTTTTAGAAATTGAATAGTGAAAATAAGAATATAAAGTGATAAAAATGGGGAAACATTTATAACAGGTGAAAACATTCGCATATTTTTGGATGGAACAAAAGATTAAACAACCACAGAAAAAATAGATGTATCTCTAAATAGATTAAAGACTGAAAATATGATTTCTGATTTTTTTTCTTATTTACATTTTGTCTTTATTGGATTTATTGCATTGTTTCCTGTAGTAAATCCATTAGGAAGTGCATTTATTGTAAGTCCCTATTTTTCCGGATTATCCAATAAGGAAAGGGCGAATGCAGCAAAGAAAATTGCATTTTATGTCTTTATTCTCTGCTTATTTGTATTGCTAAGCGGACATTGGATTTTAGAATTATTCGGAATATCCGTTCCAATAATCCAATTAGCAGGTGGAATTATGATTTGTAAAATTGGATGGGATTTCCTCTCTCCGCCAAAAGCAGTTGACACAGCAAATCCTTCAGGTGGAAAAACTGATTTGAATCCCGAAACCACTATTGAAAGCAATTTATTTTATCCGATTACCTTTCCGATTACCGCAGGAGCTGGCACTATATCGGTATTATTTACTTTAAGTGCACATAATTATAGCAAAGATATTTCTCAGTATTTAATTTACACAAGTTCTATTTTACTCGCTGTGATTGGAATGTGTTTACTGGTATTTATTTGTTATATAAACGCCAATAGGCTTATTAATTATTTAGGTTCGCATCGTGAAAAAATAGTAAATACCATTATGGCTTTCCTGATTTTTTGTGTGGGTCTGCAAATTGCAGTAGAAGGGATAACCCGATTGATCAAATAGCACAAAAACTAAATAAGAAAAGAGAGCCTGGTTGCCTGCATACGTTAGTCAGTCAAAAAAGAGAATGTTTAGATTACAACTTACGCAATCGTTTGCCTGTATTAATATAAATTCATTTGTTTAAGTTTGAAACAAAACCATTGTTGACTTTTAAATTGATTTAATAATATGAAAAAAATTATTTTATTTCCTTTGTTTTTGTTGATCCTGGTAACAAGCACTTCTGCGCAGAAAAGGCATACGTTTGAAATAAAAGGGGCCAATTTTTTATATGATGGAAAACCAATACAGATTCATTCGGGTGAAATGCATTTTGCCAGAGTTCCCAAAGCTTATTGGCGCCAGCGTTTGCAGATGATGAAAGCTATGGGATTGAATACGGTGGCTACTTATGTTTTTTGGAATTACCAGGAAATCTCACCCGGAGTTTGGGATTTTAAAACAGGTAACAAGGACATTGCAGAGTTTATAAAAACCGCCCAGGAGGTTGGGCTTATGGTAATATTAAGACCAGGCCCTTATGCCTGTGCTGAGTGGGAATTCGGCGGCTATCCATGGTGGTTACAAAAAGAAAAATCTTTGGTAATCCGTTCTTATAATCAACCATTTTTAGATTCATGCAGAAATTATATTAATCATCTTGCCGCCCAGGTAAAAGATTTGCAGATCACACATGGCGGCCCGATCATAATGGTGCAGGTAGAAAATGAATTTGGCTCGTATGTAGCTCAGCGAAAAGATATTCCTTTGGAAGAACATAAAAAATACATCAATACCATCAAAGAGGAATTAATTGATGCCGGATTTGATGTTCCTCTATTTACTTCGGATGGAAGTTCGTTGTTTAATGGTGGTGCTGTTGCTGGCGCATTACCTGCTGCAAATGGGGAAGACAATATTGAGAATCTGAAGAAAGTGGTAAATCAATATCATAATGGGGAAGGCCCTTACATGGTGGCGGAATTTTATCCTGGTTGGTTAGATCATTGGGCCGAACCTTTTCAAAAAGTAGCCACCGAAAGTGTAGTAGCACAAACTGAAAAATATTTAAAAGCAGGTGTGTCTTTTAATTATTATATGATTCATGGCGGTACCAATTTTGCTTTTACCAGCGGCGCCAATTATGATAAAAATCATGATATACAACCTGATATTACCAGTTATGATTATGATGCGCCAATTAGCGAAGCAGGTTGGGTTACCCCAAAATATATGGCACTCCGTAAATTGTTTCAACAAAATGTTTCTTATAAAATTCCACCAATACCGGCGCCCATTCCTGTCATTGGAATTCCTTCTATCAAATTAAATAAAGCAGTTGATCTTTTTGCATTGAAAGAAAAAATGAAACCGGTAGTAAGTGATACGCCTGAAACCTTTGAAGATCTTAACCAGGGATACGGATATGTTTTATATAGCAGGCATTTTACACAACCCATTCACGGTAAATTAGAAATTAATGGATTGAGAGATTACGCCATTGTTTATGTGAATGGAGAAAAAGCAGGTGAGCTTAACCGTTATTACAATAATTATTCCTGCAATATTAATATTCCTTTCAATGCAACGCTTGATATCCTGGTAGAAAATATGGGCCGCATCAATTATGGCGCTGAGATTATTCATAACCTGAAAGGAATTATAAGCCCTGTAATGATTGATAGTAATGAAATTACCGGCAACTGGAATATGTATCAATTTCCAATGGATCATCAGCCCGACTTAAAAGGATATCCCAATAAATATAAAAAAGATCAACCTGTAATTTATGAAGGCACTTTCAGTCTTTCGAAAATCGGCGATACTTTTTTGGATATGAGTAAATGGAGCAAAGGAATTGTTTTTGTAAATGGGCATAACCTTGGCCGTTACTGGAATGTAGGCCCTCAACAAACTTTATATTTACCGGGTTGCTGGCTGAAAAAAAGGAATAATAAAATCACTGTTTTTGAACAAATAAATTTCCAGGAACAAAAAGAAATACAAGGAATTAAAACTCCTGTGCTTGACGAATTGAAGAAATAGCATGAAATATTATATTTAAATTTTCCAATATTAACCAAACGCAAACTTGCGTATATTGCTTATTTTAATTAATTTTTTTTTACCCAAAAGACTATGGATCTATTTAATCATGAACCCCTTTTTTTTAACCGATCCAGATGTTGAAATACTAAAAAGAGAGTTTCAAAAAAGGAAAATATCCTTTTTGAAATTTTTGGGGCTTTTATAATTCTCTTACCAATTGGACCCTTTTTGGGGAAAGGACAACCTTTCATTCATAATTTTAGTGACTATAAAATAGCAATAATTCAACTTGCAATATTTGTTCCATCAGTATATATCTTAATTTATTCCTGGATTCTTTTATAGAATAAAAAAGGATTTAATAAATCGGACAAAAATTAGATTTAGAACAACAATTAAAAAGACAAAAGCTGATAGTGAAATTTCTAAATGGGGAGCTAAATATTGCAAGATTATACTTGAACCAATTGAAAAAATTAAGGATAAAAAAAAGTCAAAAGGATTATTTTATTATTTAATAAAAAATATTTTCAATTCTCACAAATTTTCAATTCACATACCTGTAAACACATATTCATGCTTGAAAAATGGAGAAGGAATGATTGAAATTTCAACTTTTTCAAAGACGTTTTTGTCTTTTGCCAAGTCCTCTTAATTCTATGCAGTATAGGCACTTTTTTTCTTTCCAAAAAAGCGCAACCTTTTGGGTTCTCTCTTAAAGGATCGTATCTAATTCGTTTCAACACCTATTTCATTAGTGAGTTAAATGCTTTGTTTGCACGAAATCTTTTCGAAGCTTTTGATACTCTTCTTAAAAAAACTTAAAGTCCGGGGTATTTATTTGTTTACTCAAGATCACTTTTGAGCGAGACTCTCTGTAATAATATCCTCAATCTGCCCATACTCCAATAAAAAGCCGTCATGGCCATAAAGCGAATTGATGGCTCTAAATTTTGCATTGGATATATTTTCGGCGATAAATTGTTGTTCACTCACTGGGAAGAGAATATCTGTGGTGATTCCGATCGCTGTTGTTTTTGCTTTTATTTTTTGCAAAGCATTTTCAATACCTCCGCGCCCGCGGCCCACATTCTGCGCATCCATTCCTTTGCTTAAAAAATAATAGCTGAAGGCATTAAATCTTTTTCCTAATTTTTCTCCCTGGTACCTTTGATAAGATTCACTTTTATAATCTTCAATCTTATCAATATGGTGTTCGCTCTGGCTTGCATGATAGGTTTCATAATGCCGGTACGAAATTAAGGCAATACTTCTTGCGGCTTTCATTCCTTCCATTCCGGCTTCCGGATTATTTTCTTTCCATGTGTTGTCGGCCTCAATACACATTCTTTGAGAAGCGTTGAAAGCAATACCCCATGCTGAGTGTCGCGCGTTGGTTCCTATCGGAAAAATATTTTCAAATAAATCCGGTTCCTCGATGGCCCATTCCAATAATTGTTGCCCACCCATAGATCCACCAATCCCAATTTTAATTTTTTTAATTCCTAAAAACTCTTTTAAAGGTTGATAGGAACGGATCATATCACGTGGTGTAAAAAAAGGAAAATCGTGATAGTAAATTTTACCTGTTGAAGGATTTTTATCAAGAGGGCCAATGCTTCCATAGCAACTTCCGGGCATATTTACACAAATGATAAAATATTTATTGGGATCGAATAATTTTCCTTCGCCTACGAGGCCAGGCCACCATTCCTCAGGGTTGCTATTTGCAGTGAGCGCGTGGAATATCCATGCCACATTGTCTTTGGTGCCGTTGATGTCTCCGTAAGTTGTATATGCTAAATGATATTTCGGTAAAACATATCCGGATTCAAGAGTGATAGCCCTGTCAGAATTAAAAATACTATGAGTCAAATTCTTTTCGTTGAATAGTTTTGCAAAAATAAATCATAACCGTTTTGCCACAAGATATTTAATGGTTAAACGATTATGATTTATATAAAATAATAAGCAGTTAGCTGGTACCTATGCAAATACTTTTGCGAAAGCCTGTTCTATATCTGCTTTGATATCATCAATATGTTCAATTCCCACAGAAACCCTCAACAGCCCGGGAGTAACCCCTGCGGATAATTGTTCGGCATCGCTTAGCTGCTGATGCGTGGTGATTGAAGGCTGAATGATGAGTGTTTTAGTGTCGCCTACGTTTGCCAGGTTGCTGATCATTTTTAAATTATCAACAAATTTGCTGGTATTTTCTTTGCTTCCTTTTACTTCAAAAGAAAGTACGGCTCCTGCACCTTTAGAAAGATATTTTTTTGCATTGGCATGATGCGGGCTGCTTTCGAGGCCGGGATAATTTACTTTTGATACATGCGGATGTTTTTCGAGCCATTGCGCCAATGCCAATGTATTTTGAACATGACGTTCCACACGCAATGATAAAGTTTCCAAACCTTGTATCAATAAAAAAGAATTGAACGGAGAAATAGCGGGGCCAAAATCTCTCAATCCTTCAACGCGTGCGCGTATAATAAATTGAATATTTCCGAATGGCCCTTTGCTCCCAAAAACATCATTAAATACCATGCCGTGATACCCTTCTGATGGTTCAGAAAATACTGGGAATTTTCCATTACCCCAATTGTAATTTCCTCCGTCAACAATAACGCCTCCAATGCTATTTCCATGTCCGCCAATCCATTTGGTGGCGGCCTGAACGGTAACATGGGCGCCATGTTCTAATGGACGGAAAAGGTAGCCTGCACAAGCGAAAGTATTATCTACAATAAAAGGAAGATCATGTTTTTGGGCAACTGCTGCCAATTTATCAAAATCGGGAATACTGAAATCCGGATTACCGATTGTTTCCGTATAGATGGCTTTTGTCTTTTCATTAATGAGGCTTTCAATACTATCTGGATGGTCGTCTTTTGCAAACCTTGCTTCAATGCCGAGACGTTTAAAAGCTACTTTAAATTGATTGTGAGAACCGCCATAAAGAAATGGACTGGTGACAAAATTATCTCCTGCCTGTAAAATATTATTTAGTGCAAGGAATTGTGCTGCCAACCCTGAGGATGTTGCCAAAGCTGCAACGCCGCCTTCTAAAGCTGCTACGCGTTTTTCAAAAACATCCGTTGTGGGGTTCATGATGCGCGTGTAAATATTCCCAAATTCTTTCAGCGCAAAGAGATTGCCTCCATGTTCAGAATTTTTGAAATTGAATGAAGTCGTCTGATAAATAGGGACTGCCCTTGCGCCTGTTGTGGGATCAGGCTCCTGGCCTGCATGTTGTTGTAATGTTTCAAAATGTTGAGAACTCATAAATGAAAATTTATAAATGAAAATTAAAAAATTTAGTTTGTAAGATAGGCAAAATGCCTGATTATGGATGATATGGAAAATATAATGCCTTACGGCATACAACGGTAACCGTTACACATAACAGCGCTAATAGAAATGTGATAAAATATAGTGGTTGTATTTGCCATAATCATATATCCTACAAATGTAGTAGGGTTTTATTTAAATTGACAAATTTTTTTTGTTCAGAAAAGGGTAATTGTAAAAATTACTAACTAAATACAATCCTCTACATTATTCCCTCATCTGCAAAACTATAATACCCTTCATCGCTTACTATCAGATGATCTAATACTTGTATTTCTACTAGTTTACCAGCATTTTTTAGTTTAGCAGTAAGTTCTTCATCAGCCCTGCTCGGTCTTAAATTGCCGGATGGGTGATTATGACAAAGAACCATTGAAGTAGCCTGTACTTCTAAGGCTTTTTGAAATATGATACGCGGATCTACAATGGTATGAGTGAGTCCGCCTTTACTTAAAATTTCAAAATGTTTTACTTTATTAGCTTTGTTTAAAAATACTACTACTGCGAATACTTCATAAGGATGATCTTTTAAAGTTGATTTTAGATATTGGGCAAGTTCCTTGCTCGATTGCAACTTTTTTCTATTTTGTATTACACTTGCATTACGTCGTCTCCCCAATTCTAAAGCGGCAACCAAAGTGATGGCTCTTGCCTCGCCAATTCCTTTGATGGACATCATTTCTTTTATGGTAACTTTTCCCAACTCATCCAGATTATCATCTCCCAATCTTAAATTTTTTTTGCCTAAGTCAACTGCACTGTCTTTTCCGCTTCCCGAATTGATTAAGATGGCAAGTAGTTCTGAATCGCAAAGATTTTCCTTTCCTTTTTTCAAAAGTTTTTCCCTGGGGCGGTCATCTATGGACCAGTTTTTAATAGAAGTGGATGACTTGTTAATACTTTCCATGCTTTTGGGTTTATTCCCAAAAATATTAATTATAATTTCGCCAAACTAATTATTTGCTACCACAATTATTTTTATATGCATCCTAACGTAAAAATCTTTTCAGGTACCGGCTCCCAATATCTTGCAAAACAAATAGCCTTACGGTTTGGCGAGCCTTTGGGAAAAATCAATATTCAAAAATTCAGCGATGGTGAAATCGGTGTGGAATATCTTGAAAGTATTAGGGGACAATTTGTTTTTTTGATTCAAAGTACATTTTCGCCAACCGATAATTTAATGGAATTATTACTGATGATAGACGCTGCAAAACGGGCGTCCGCCTATAAAGTAATTGCTGTAATTCCTTATTATGGTTATGCCCGTCAGGATAGGAAAGATAAACCCCGGGTGGCAATTGGTTCTAAATTAGTAGCCAACATGCTTGTAGCAGCGGGTGCCGACAGAATTATCACTATGGATTTACACGCTCCACAAATCCAGGGCTATTTTGATATTCCGGTAGATCATTTGGATTCTTCTGCTATTTATATTCCTTATATTGAGGAACTGGATCTCGAGAATCTTACTTTTGCAGCGCCGGATGTGGGTAGCGCTAACAGGATCAGAGAAATAGCCAGCTATTTTGAAGTGGACATGGTGATATGTGATAAGCACCGAAAGAGAGCCAATGAAATCGCGAGTATGGTGGTAATAGGAGATGTTACAGAAAGGGATATTGTATTAATAGATGATATCTGTGATACCGGTGGCACTCTTTGTAAAAGTGCGGGTTTGTTATTAGAAAAAGGTGCCAGAAGCGTGAGGGCTTTTTGTACACATCCTGTATTAAGTAATAATGCCTATGAAAATATTCAAAATAGTGTTTTAGAAGAGTTAGTTGTATGTGATACTATACCGATAAAACAAAAGTCTGATAAAATAAAAGTAGTTTCAGTAGCAGATCTTTTCGCAATTGCTATTCGTAATGCTTTTGAAAATAAAAGTATCAATAGTCTGTTTATAAGGAGTAAAATTCATAAAAAGAATTTGATTGGTTGAGGATGAAATGGCCTTTATTCGAGTTGCCAGCCTTCTAAATGCTGCATTATTGGATTAAGACTTCTTTCATTTTAATTCTTGGTAATTTTGAAAAAAAATACGCTACCTTTGCGCCTCAAAAAATTAAAATTTTATAATGAAATCAATTACAATCGAAGGACAAATCAGGACCGAATTTGGCAAAACAGCCACCCGCCAACTTCGCTCTGAGGAAAAAGTGCCTGCTGTAATTTACGGAGGTGCAAAAGAGATTAATTTTTCTGCTCCGGCATCAGCATTTAAAAATATTATTTATACGCCTGATTTTATGCTGGCAGATATTAAAGTTGAAGGAAACTCTTACAAATGTGTATTAAAAGACCTTCAGTTTGGTAAAGTAAGTGATCAATTGATCCATGTTGATTTTCTGGAACTTGTTCCGGAAAAAAAAGTTACTGTAAACATTCCATTAAAATTTACCGGTATTCCTGCAGGAGTAAAAGATGGTGGAAAATTAGTAGTAAAAATAAAATCGCTGAAAGTTAAAACGCTTCCCAGGCATTTATTGGAACATATTGAATTAGATATCAGCGATCTCAAATTAGATGAAAATATTCGTGTACAGGATGTGAAAGCAGAGAATATGGAAATTTTGAACTCCCCCCGTATTCCGGTTGCATCAGTTACTTTAACACGTCAGCTAAAACAGGAGGAAGAGAAAACCACTCCGGATGCTACAGTTTCTACTGATGCAAAAACAGCCCAGGATACCAAAGCAGCTCCTACAGCTGATACCAAAGCAGGAGCCCCGGCAAAAGCCGCCCCGGCAAAAGGCGCCCCTGCTGCTAAAGCGGCCTCTACGAAAAAATAAACAAATATTATTTTATAAAACGCCCTCTTTATCGGGGCGTTTTGGTTTATAAAGTATCTTTTTTCAATCGGGCAAACTATAAAGTTTGCGTACATTTGCACACTAATTTTTAAATATGGGAATGGATAGGAATACGATTCTGGGATTTGTTTTATTAGCTCTTTTATTTTTTGGGTATTTCTATTATACCAGGCAGGGACAACTGGCTGCTGAAAAACAACAACAACATATTCAGGATTCCGTCAACAGGTTGAAACCAAAAATAGATACTAACCTGAAAGTAGAAGCAGCAGCTAAAGATTCTTTGGTTGCAAAAAAGGATTTTTCCTTAGCCGGTGTAATGCAGGATACTTCTGGTAAAGAACAATTAATTACCGTAGAAACCAAATTGCTTAAAATTACCTTTTCCAATAAAGGCGGCCAACCCAAAAGAATTGAAATAAAAAATTTTAAAACCTCTGATGGAAAACCTCTTATATTACAGGATGGAAGTTTTAATAATATTTCCTACACTATAAATATAGGCCCCAATCAAACAGCACAAACTTCTGATCTTCTTTTTACTCCTTCTGCGATTCAGACAACTCCCGACAGTACACAAATCATTAGCTTTCATTTACAAACTAATAGTGGTGAATCTATTGAACACCAGTATATATTAAAGCCTGATGATTATATGATCGGCTTTAATATAAAGCTCAATGGAGCCAATAAGTTGATCACACAAAACATACTAAATCTGCTGTGGAAGGTAAAGGCCGTAAAACTTGAAAAAGATATGAGTTGGGAAACTCAACAATCACATATTTCTTTTGTAGAAAATGGCGAATTTGATTTTGAGCACATTGAAGAAGGACGGAGTGATGATAAAAAATTTTCAGCTCCGGTTGATTGGCTGGCTTTAAATCAACAGTTTTTTGCAGCCGCTATTGTTGCTAAAAATAAATTTGCAAATGGCGAAATAAAATGGGATTCTCCAAAAGATACCAGTCTGCATATAATCGGGGAGGCTACCGCTAATATGAGCTTGGATGTACCTGCAGGAAATGAGGTGGTTCTTCCGTTTCAACTTTTTTATGGTCCTACTAATTATAAAATACTGAAATCTTATGGTAACCAAATGTTCAACATGGTTCCACTCGGTAGTGGAATCCTTGCATTTGTGAAATATATTAACAGGGGCTTTATCATGCCGGTATTCAATTTTCTTTCCAGCAAAATAAGAAGCTATGGTTTGGTAATTGCTTTAATGACGATTATTATCAGGCTACTTATTTCCCCCCTTACTTACCAGAGCTATTTAAGCGGCGCTAAAATGAAATTATTAAAACCCGAACTGGAAACACTTAAAGCAAAATTCAAAGATGATAAACAGGCTTTTGGCATGGAACAAATGAAATTATATAAAAGCGCCGGCGTAAATCCTTTAGGAGGTTGTATTCCAGCGTTGTTTCAGGTACCCATATTTTTCGCTTTGTATGATTTCTTTAATTCCAATATTGCGCTTCGGCAACAAAGTTTCTGGTGGGCCAAAGATTTGTCAACTTATGATTCTATCTATCATCTGCCTTTTAATATTCCTTTTTATGGAGATCATGTAAGTTTATTTACTATTACTGCGGCAATCACAAGTATGTTGATTTCAATTTATGGTATGAGCAATATGCAGGATAACAGTAATCCTGTAATGAAATATCTTCCATATATTTTCCCTATATTTTTGATTGGGATCTTTAACCGGATGCCTGCTGCCCTTACCTGGTATTACACAGTTTCCAACACCATTACACTGCTTATTCAGTTAGTGATTCAAAAATATATAATAGACCATGATAAAATAATGGCCCAATTGCAGGAAAATAAAAAGAAACCGAAAACCCAAAGTAAATGGCAGGAGCGAATAACGGCTATGCAGGAATCTAACACCAAACTCAAAACGATGCGCGAAAAGGCAGATACTTTAAAGAAGAAGAAATAGAACTTCGTTGCAACCTTTGAAATGAAATTCCTATCTTATAGATTAATTCTTTTTTTCCTTTAATTAATAAATTTATATGAGATACTATTCCTTTTTAATATTTTTTACTTCGTTTTCTCTTCTTTCATCATCCATTTCGGCTCAGAAAAAGCTCAATGAAGGAACATTGGTTTATAATATGTCTGTAGAAACAGGAAGTGGCCAACCTAAAATGGCGGATATGCTTGATGGTGCGACAACTACTATTTATTTGAATGGTGATAAAAGTAAAACTGAACTGGTAAGTAGTCTTGGGAGGGAAGCCACTATTTATAATGCATCTAACGGAACAGGAGTAATTTTAAAAGATTATAGCGGTCAAAAATTAATGATAATTCTCACCTCTCAAAACTGGAAAGAAAACAATGAAAAGTACGAAGGAATCATTTTTGAAAACACAGGAGAAACGGCGAAAATAGCGGGATTTACTTGTAAAAAAGCTATTGCAAAATTGAAAAACGGAACAACTTTTACTGTCTTTTATACCAATGAGGTAAAACTTAATAACAAATCTTATGATGCTCAATTTACAACATTGCCAGGGCTACCTGTTCAATACGAAATGCAAACAGGCAAAATGAAACTGAAATTTACGCTTTCAAAAATTATTTATAATTCTGTACCAATGTCAACATTTGAAATTCCTAAATCAGGGTATAGGGTTCTCACTTATGAAGAAACAAAGGCCAAATGATTTTCAGGAAGATCTTGAATAACCTTTAAAAGAGCCATTCAAAACAAATCGATATAATAAAAAAACCTGCAACGAAGCAGCCTTTTTTATTATATAATCAATGAATCTATTATCTCCTTCCCCGGATAATTAATTTATAGCCATCTTTCTGACTATATTGGGGAATAAATATTTTTTGTTTGTATGGCAAAATATAAAAAGTATTTCCTTTTCGATAAGAAATATAAGCATCACTTATCATACTATTTCCTATAACCTCTTTATTTAAAAAGAAACTTCCTCTATAAGTCAGTCCGGATTTTAAATTAAAAGGGATGGAATTTTTTAAATTACTAGTAGTTTTAATATTTAGACGGGTTCTATTCTTTTTCACAAAAGTCCCTCTATCTGCAAAAGCAAAAATAAATACTCCGCAAACTAGTAATATAACTAATGCTATTTTGGAATACTTTTTCATTTGTGAATACTTAATTAATTTTTAATTTTAACAAAAGTAGTGAATTTTTCGGAAAAACAGAAACCATTCATCATTTTCTTATTAACGCAAAAATTGGAGAAAATATTTTTTATCTTAAAATTATCATTACTTTGTAGCATAAGTTGATAAGTTATGAAAGACAATCAATACAGGCAGGAAGGTGAAGAAATGAAGGAATTGTTGAGGCAGTATAATAATTTTAAATCAGGAAGGAAGTTCAATTTCATTGAAGAGGAATCCTTTCAGCGTCTCGTAGATTATTTTGATGAAAATGATAATCTTCCATCAGCCCTCGAAGCAGTCAATTTTGCTATTGATCAATTTCCGTATTCTTCTACTCTTTATATCAAAAAAGCTGACATTCTGATTGCCACTCAAAATTACTATGAAGGGCTTTCCCTTCTTGAAAAAGCAGAAGTTCTTGACAGCAATGATATTAATTTATATATATTAAAAACGGATGCTTACCTGGCATTGGATTTTCAGGATAAAGCCGCCGCTTTGCTGGAAGAAGCTATAGTGGTTTTTGAGGAAGAAGACAAGATTGAATTGCTTTTTGAACTGGCTGATGTATATGATGATTACGAAGATTTCGAAAAAGTTTTTAATTGTTTACAGTTAATTCTAGAACAAGAACCTACTAATGAAGAAGCATTGTATAAAATTTGCTTTTGGGCAGATTATACAGGCAGGAATGCCGAAAGTATAAAAATACATCAGCAGATTATTGATGATTATCCATATTGTCAATTGGCTTGGTTCAATTTGGGAACCGCTTACCAGGGATTAAAATTGTATGAGAAATCAATAGACGCTTATCAGTATGCAATAGCTATAGACGAAAAATTTGATTATGCTTATCGCAACATGGGAGATGCTTATTTAAGATTAAGAAAATATCGAAATGCTATTGAAGCGCTACAAAAAGTATTAGAACTTTCAATGCCGGAGGATGTAATTTATGAGGCAATAGGGTATTGTTATGAAAAATTAAAAAATCCTGCTCAGGCAAGATTTAATTATCGGAAAGCAGTTCATTTGAATTCAACAGAAAGCCGGTTGTATTATAAAATAGCATGTTCTTATATGCAGGAAAATTATTGGAATAGCGCGGTAAAAAATCTTGAAAATGCTATGAGCATCAAGAAGGCGCAACCTGATTATCATTTCGCTATCGCTCAGTGTTTTATTCAACAGGGACATATAAAAGAAGCGGTTATCAATTTTACCTGTTTTATCAAGGCCAGGCCTAAGAATGTAAAAGGATGGAAAGAACTTATTAAATGCCTCTACGAGGCAGAATATTATGAAGAGGCGCTGGAACAAATTTATAATGCACAAAAAAATACTGAATATAAACCTTTGTTTTTTTACTTTAAATCTGCTGTACTTTTTTCTTTGGGGAAATCCAAAGAAGCTTTATTGCAATTGCAGGAAGGAATCAGAAAGGCGCCGGGATTACTAAGACAATTTATTGAGTTGGATCCTTCTTTGTTACAATATTCTTCTGTTGCTGAAATTATCACTAATTATAAAAATTCGGCCAAAAAGAGAAAATAAAAGAGATATTCAAATTTACAAAAGATCCAAAATATTTTTATTTCATTTTTACCTTAGCCAAACTATATTTGCGCTTCACAAAATTTAGATATGAATTTTAAGTTAGATCAAATTCCTGAAAGAGTTGCAAAACCCCGTAAAAGCGGAATAACCATGATAATGGACAAAGGCCTCAGTCTTGAAGAAAGTAAAAATTTAATGAGTGCTGCCCATCCTCACATAGATATTATAAAGCTCGGTTTTGGAACTGCTTATGTTACGCCTAATCTCCGTGAAAAAATTGAAGCGTACCAATCCTACGGAATCCCGGTTTATTTTGGAGGTACTTTATTTGAAGCATTTCTAATCAGAAATCAATTCAACGATTATATTCAACTTTGTAAAGATTACAACATTTCGTATATGGAAGTGAGTGATGGGTCTATCACTATTCCACACACGGAGAAATGCGGTTATATAGAAAAGTTAACTAAGCACGGAATTGTATTGAGTGAAGTAGGAAGTAAAGATGCTACCAATATTATGCCACCGTATAAATGGATAGAACAAATGCAGACAGAATTAGAGGCAGGAGCTTCTTATGTGATTGCGGAAGCGAGAGAGGCTGGAAATGTTGGCTTATATCGCGATAGTGGTGAAGTGAGGCAAGGCCTTGTAAATGAAATTTTAACCAAGATACCGGCCGAGAAAATTCTTTGGGAAGCTCCACAAAAAGGGCAACAACTTTATTTTCTTGAATTGGTTGGATGCAATGCCAATCTTGGCAATATTGCACCTTCAGAAATAATTCCTTTGGAAGCGATGCGTATCGGACTACGTGGCGATACCTTTCATCTTTATCTTGATAAAGAAACTGCACAATGACAATTTATGGATTGATTGGTAAAACTTTGCATCATTCTTTTTCCGGTAGATATTTTTCTGAAAAGTTCAGAAGCGATGAAATTAAAGATACAGAATACCGGAATTTCGAATTGAAAGATCTTGGCGATGAATTACCATTACTAAAAAATAATCCGGAAATAAAAGGTCTAAATGTTACCATCCCATACAAAACAGAAATCATTCCATTTCTTGACGAACTGACAGAAGAATGCCGCGAAATAAATGCATCTAATTGCATAAAAATACAAGATGGAAAATGGATAGGTTTTAATACAGATATTATAGGCTTTGAAAAATCTTTTGTTCCTTTTTTAAAACCTTACCATAAAAAAGCACTGATATTGGGCACAGGCGGGGCTTCAAACGCAGTAGGGTTTGTACTTAAAAAATTGAATATTGAATTTTTAAAAGTAAGCCGGGAAAAAAATCAGGATCCTTCTGTAATTTCTTATGATGGAATCAATGAAGAAGTGATGGAAGAATTTAAAGTAGTAATTAATACTACTCCTGTTGGCACCTCGCCTAACGTAAATGAATACCCGAAAATTCCTTATGAGTTTATTACCACTCATCATTATTTTTTTGATCTGATATATAATCCTGCAAAAACTTTATTTCTTTCCTTCGCAGAAAAACAGGGAGCCTTTATTGAAAATGGAGATAAGATGCTTTCTATACAGGCGGAAGAAAGCTGGGAAATATGGAATGGCTAACAGGTAAGTATCAATTTGAATTCTTCAGGAATTGCCTGTACTTTTTTGATCTTATAATTGTAGCAAACCATTCCGGTCTTTGCAAGAGCGATAACAACAAATACATCCTTTCTTTTTACAGAGATTTCATAAAAGAGTTCAAAGCTTACGCGCGATATTTCGCCAGCGAATATTTTTACCTGAAGCAGGTCTTTATAAAAAGATTCATTTTTAAATTCAACACAAAGCTCACTCATAATAAGAGAAGTACCCGCTATATTGAATTCTGTAAAATTATTTTGGTTTAGAAATTGCACCCTCGCTTCGTGAATAATTTCCACTATCGAATTGTTGCCGACATGATTACCGTAGTTTATATCGGTAATACGCACTGGAATAAGAATAGAAAAAAGCGGTTTTTGTGGAAGTTTAATTTTTAATCTCGCCATTTTATAAATCTTTATTCCCTGTTTTCTTTGTTTGCTGCGAGTTGTACAAGGTCTGCAAAATTTGCCGAAGTGGGCGATATGGTAGTGTTCAGCATGATTTTTTGCCATTTTCGAATTTCCTTACCCCATACTGGTTTAGGAGGATATTCATTGTCTGCTGAAATGATAAGCGTAGCTACTTTAGGAGAAATTCTTACCGGCTGCCCATCCGGATTTGTAATAGTCAAATATTTTGATGGTGTATCTCTGAGAATAGAATCATCAGAAATAATTTCCTCTTTTTCATTGGGATTATTAATAATGGAATTTAAAATTCGCCGGTTCAAATTGATTGAATCTATTATTTTCTGTCCTATCAGTTGGTTTTCCTTTTCTACAGATGCTTTTGATATGGCTGAATGTGTATTCTTTTTAAAAAAAACAGATCCTAAAAAAATAATAATAATTGAAGCGGCCGCTGTAGCGCCATAAAAAAGAAATTTATTTTTGTGGTAGCCGAGTATTTTTATAGCTTTTTGATTATTGAGTACTTCCTCAATATGATCCCAGGTTCCTTCCGGTGGAGGAGTTTCATAATTGTATAATTTGTTTTTAAAATCCTGCATGGTTCCTGTATATAGTAAATATATTTTTGTTACTAAATACTAATCTCTTATTTCTTGTTTCTTTATTTCTCCCCCGTCTTACTAAACCTGGTTTCTAATATTTTTTTCAAAAACCCTTTTGCTCTTGCCAGTTGCGATTTGCTGGTTCCTTCGGTAATTCCTAAAATTTTGGCAATTTCTTTGTGCGAATAACCCTCTATTACATGCATATTAAAAACTACTTTATACCCTGGAGGTAGTTCGTTGATGATATTCAAAATATCTTTGGCAGCGAGAACATCCAGCGCACTTAAATCTCCCTCTTCAATTGTATTTTCCGGAACTTCAGAAACATTATATAATTTCACTTTTTTTCTAAAATCTTCAATAGAAGTATTGATAAAAATTCTTCTTACCCATCCTTCAAAAGAGCCTTCAGCCCTGAATTTGCTTAAACTTTTATAAACTTTAATGAAGCCTTCCTGCATCAAATCATTCGCGTCTTCAGGATTATTACAATACCGGAGACAAACTGCGTACATCATTGAAGAGAACCTGTCATAAAGCAACCTCTGCATTTGAGGGTTTCCTTCTATACATCCTTTTATTAAGTTGGATTCCGAAATTAATTGGTTGCTTGAGTAAGTCAAACTATTGTAATGTTTTTCAAAATAATTAAATAATAGGTTATTTTTCTTTTAATAAATAAGCCGTTAATTTTTCGATTGCTTTTTTTCTATGGCTAAAAAGATTCTTTTCGGCCAAAGACATTTCTGCATAGGTTCTGGTAGAACCATCGGGTATAAATACCGGATCATAACCAAATCCTGAATTTCCCCTGCGTTCGGTAATAATACTGCCTTTGCAAATACCTTCAAAAAGTTTCTCTTTTCCGTTGATTATTAAACAGATGACAGTACGAAATTGCGCTTTCCGGTTTTTTTTATTTTTTAAATTACCTAATAATTTATCAATGTTATTTTCAAAAGAACGGTCGTTGCCTGCATAGCGCGCGCTTTTTACGCCAGGTTCTCCGTTTAAAGAGGCTACTTCCAGCCCGGTATCTTCAGCAAAGCAATCCTTATTAATGAGTTTATGAATTACGCTGGCCTTTTCAAAGGCATTTTCTTCAAGCGTATTGTAAGGTTCCGGAATATCAATATCTATTCCTGCATCTTTTAGAGAAAGGATACTGAATTTATTATCAAGAAGACTTTTTACTTCTGCTACTTTATATTTATTATTGGTGGCAAAAATGAATGAGTTCATTTTAATAAAAATAATTTTTGAAGACTTAACCATAGATCTTTTTTCAGGTTTTTATTTTCTAAAAAATTCTTCAAAGGTGGTGCTGTCATATACAATTGTTCCTGAAATGGTTGTATTTGAAAAAAGGGAATGGAAAATGGTAAATCTAAATCTGAGGTATTGATGCCAAACATCAAAATCTTTTTGGATTGAAAATGATCGATCAATTGACGATAATTAACATTAGTTTTAAAATAGTTTACCAAAGCAATATCTGCCATTGAAAGTTTGCAGGCGATTATGAGGTTGGAAAGTAAATCCATTTCGTTATCGGGTAAAAATTTATTTTGTGAATCGGTAACCAGGAAAAGAATATTTTTTTGATTTTCTCCTAAACTTTCGATTTTAGTTTCTTCCGAAACTTTGTGCGACCCTATGTTCTGAATAGTTCCTACCAGGTTTTTTGCAAAAAGTAACCGACGTTCTTTTTTAGAAAGTTGAATATTGTCTAAACTCATAAAACTATTTTAGATTCTCTTTTTTTCGTTCCTTTGTAGCAAAATTAATAATATGGTTGGCACAGAAAGTTTTAAAGTTACGAAAACCAGGAATAGTAAGCTGGGTTCGATGGATATGGATAATTTACCTTTTGGGAAAAATTTTACCGATCACATGCTGGAAGTAAATTATGAAAATGGCGAATGGGGTGAAGTTGAAATTAGGCCTTATCAGGCAATAACTTTTGATCCTTCCTGCGCTGCGATCCATTATGGACAAACTATTTTTGAAGGAATAAAAGCTTACAGAAATAAAGCGGGAGAGGTTTGCATATTCAGACCCGAAGATAATTTCAGACGATTTAATATTTCTGCAGAAAGAATGGAAATGCCCACAGTTCCAGAGGAAATTTTTATAGAAGGGATGAAGCAATTGGTAAAACTGGATGCAAACTGGATTCCTCAAAAACATGATTATTCTTTATACATCAGGCCTTTTATGTTCAGCACCGATGAAGCAATAGGCGTAAAACCAAGCCTGAAATATAAATTCATGATTATCCTTAGCCCTACCGGGCCCTATTATAGCGCTCCTATGCGGATATATGCGGAAGAAAAATATGTACGCGCTGTTCCGGGTGGTGTCGGCTATGTGAAAACTGCCGGTAATTATGGATCTTCCATGTATGCTACTGCTGAAGCCAAAAGAAAAGGTTACGACCAGGTATTATGGATGGATGCTTTGGAACACAAATATGTGCAGGAATGTGGTACAATGAATGCGTTTTTTATTATAGGAAATAGAGCCATAACTCCCGGGATAGACGAAGGAACTATACTGGAAGGTGTTACGAGAGATAGCGTCATCCAATTATTGAAAGAAGTAGGTTTGAAGGTAGAAGAAAGACGCCTGGGTATTGATGAGATAAAGGAAGCATATAAAAAAGGAAATCTCCTTGAAGTTTTTGGAACCGGCACTGCGGCTACTATATCACCGATTAAAGAACTCAGGTACAAGGATTTCATAATGACATTTGATACTGAAAAATGGAAGGTGGCTCCTGAGGTCAAAAGAAGAATGAGTGATATTAAAGAAGGAAAAGCCGAAGATAAATATGGGTGGATGGTGAAAGTGTAAGCTTGTAAAATACACTTTATACGGTATTATGTAATAAATTGGGAATGATGGAATTATTTCCAGGTTTCTCAGGATAAATTGCATTTTTATCAATTACAAATAATTTTGGTTTTTCACAAACCTGCGCTTACCTTTGCCGTCCAAAAAAATCAGGGTAAATACGATGCCTACAATACAACAATTAGTAAGAAAAGGAAGAACAATAATAAGGGCAAAGAGCAAATCAAGAGCGCTTGATAGCTGCCCACAGCGTAGGGGAGTATGTACCAGGGTATATACTACTACCCCTAAAAAGCCGAACTCAGCCTTGAGGAAAGTGGCCAAAGTAAGACTTACCAATAAAATTGAGGTGATTGCTTATATTCCCGGAGAAGGACATAATCTGCAGGAACACTCTATCGTATTGCTTCGTGGTGGAAGAGTAAAAGATCTTCCTGGTGTTCGTTATCATATTGTGCGTGGTAGCCTTGATACTGCTGGTGTAAAAGACCGCAAACAAAGTCGTTCCAAATACGGAACGAAGAAAGAAAAAGCAAAGAAGTAATAAAGTTAACAGCAAATAAATCAATAAAGAACAATGCGTAAAGCACAAGCAAAAAAACTTCCATTAGCTCCTGATCCTAAATTTCAGGATAAACTGGTAACCCGATTTGTAAATAATTTAATGTGGGAAGGTAAAAAAAGTGGTGCATACAATATATTTTACGATGCCATTGATAAAGTAACAAAAATATCCGGCGAAGATGGATATGAAGTTTGGAAAAAAGCATTGTCAAACGTAACTCCGGGAGTAGAAGTAAAAAGCCGCAGGATAGGTGGCGCTACTTTTCAAATTCCTTCGGAAGTACGCGCCGATAGAAAAATTTCTTTAAGCATCAAATGGCTTATTAAATACAGTCGCGACAGAAACGGCCGCAGCATGTCAGAAAAATTAGCAAACGAAATTGTAGCGGCGAGCAAAGGAGAAGGTGCAGCTTATAAAAAGAAAGAAGATACACACCGTATGGCTGATGCTAATAAGGCATTTGCCCATTTTAGGATATAATAAATATTTGGTCTGAATTATTAACCCTTTTTGTTTCAGGAGGGGTTTTTTGTTTTCAGTAATATTTATGCGTACATTTGAAAAAATATACGCACGCTATGAAAGCGACACTCAATCTTCGATTTGACAAAAGTACTATTGAGGCTACTAAAAAATATGCTTTGAAGCAGCAAACCAGCGTTTCTGAAATCGTTGAAACTTATCTCAAAAAGTTAACTGCTCAAAATAAAAAGAAAAAATTTGTTTCTGATAACCTTATCGGTATCATCAAAGAATATAAACATTATACAGACGAAGAAATAAGAGAATTATATATAAGAGGCAAACATCATGCGTAAAATATATTTAGATACCAATGTTATTTTAGAGCATGCAATGCGGCGTGATAATTATCGGGAGGTAGTAGAAATTTTTCATCTTGCTGAGTTAGGCGCAATCGAATGTTATACATCTGCTGCTACTTTTTTCACTATTGCTTTTTTCTTGCGCAAAGAGAAGAATAGCAAGAAGATTTTTAAAGATTATTTTTCATTTATTCAGGTAGTAACAACTCAGTCAGAAAACCTGGATGCGGCTATCAACTCTTCTTTCACCGATATTGAAGATGGCTTTCAATATTATTCGGCGCTGGGTTATTGCGCGGCTTTTGTTACTTTTAATAAAAAAGATTTTATCAAACATCAAAGCAAAAGCCTACCCTGCTTTACTCCTGAAGAATTTTTAAAAGCAGTAATTATTTGATAGAAGCCACATTCAGGATATAATTAAAATTCAAAAATAACTTTTAAACCCTTCTTTTTTCGGAAGGGTTTTTTTTAGTGTGTCAGGCATGTAAATAAGCTATAGGGTGCAAGTCCCGAACACGCTTTACAGTAGGGAGTGTTAGCCAATAGCAAGGGTGTCCACCGTGAGGTGGAATCTGAAGGAAGCCGGCGGCAAAAGTCCGCACC
>DATKQQ010000004.1:0-7852 GCA_035532615.1 Hanamia sp. | reverse complement strand
CAGGGCAGTAAATAAAGACCTTACTAACAAAGAGGGCATAACCTATAATGCGTGGATAAAACTAAAACCTTCTGAAGCTAACAACGAAAAAGGAAACAGAGATTTTCAAATCTTTGGTGAAAATTACGGCTTCGATCTGGAGAAAATATTGTCAAAATATCCAGTCAAAGAAATGGAAACACCCGAAGCAGCCGATAGGTTAATGAATTCCTTAAAAAAGGGAAACCTACAGGTAGTCACATTTTCGCAGAACGGCGAAGAGAACACAAAAATGATTTCTGCCAATCCGCAATTTAAAAATCTTGACGTTTTAAATCAGGACGGATCTAAGATGTTTATTTCAACCAATGCTTTTTATAAAAACGAAACCACTCAAAAGCAAACTATGCAAACAGACTCTTCACCCGCTCCGGTTATGAAAGAAAGTAAACCCGCCGGTATAAAAAGATGAACGTTTATGTATATCTGTTATACATGAAAATTTATTGAGAAAGTAAAAAAAGTATTATGAAAGTTATTATTACCGAAAAACCTTCGGTGGCAAGAGAAATTGCGGAAGTATTACATATCCATACGAAACATGATGGGTATATAAGCAACCAGGAATATGCTATTACCTGGGCTTTCGGGCATTTAATTGAATTATGCCCACCGGAAGTATATGGATGGAAAGAATGGACGAAAGAGAATTTACCTATGCTTCCCAAAGAATTTAAAATACAGCCTGTAAAGAAATGGGACTCTTCCAAAAAACAATTTATAGAAGACAGAGACATTCAAAAGCAATTGTCTGTAATAGATGATTTGTTTTCTCAATGCTCAGAAATTATTGTCGCTACAGATGCAGGCCGCGAAGGTGAATTAATATTCAGACTTATTTATCAGCATCTTCATTGCACAAAGCCATTTAAGAGGCTTTGGATTTCTTCCCTTACAAGAACGGCTATTGAACAAGGATTTAGAGAACTCAAAAAAGGCAGCGATTATGATAATCTCTACGAGTCAGCTCGATGCAGGAGTGAAGCAGACTGGCTTGTAGGTATGAACGCAAGCAGGGCTCTTACCATCGGAACTGCTTTTCTCAGCCGGTTTTCTTTGGGAAGAGTTCAAACGCCGACCCTAAGTATTCTCTGTGAAAGATTCAATGAAAATAAAAGTTTTATTTCAGAGCCTTTTTATAACTTTAGAATAACACTTGAAAAGCAAGGACAGAAGTTTAGCGCCACAAGTCAAAATTATACAAATAAAGATACGGCTATAAATGCTTTCAGTGTAGTACAAAAAGCGGAAAAGGCCACAGTGATTTCTGTAGTCAAAAAAGATAAAACTGAGAATGCTCCGCTTTTATATGATTTAACTACACTCCAAAGGGATGCGAATAAATACTACGAATTTACTGCAGACGAAACACTGAAATTAGCTCAATCACTTTATGAAAAAAAGTTGATCACTTATCCTCGCACCGGGTCATGCTATATCTCTGAGGATATTTTTGAGAAAATTCCTGGACTGTTAGAAGTAGCTCAAAAGGATGCCACCTTCGGCAACCTGGCTGCTGATTTAAGAACTAAAGAGTTAAATAAAAGAAGCGTCAATAATGAAAAGATTACAGACCAGCATGCGATCTTAATCACTGAAAATTATCTCCAAAACTTAGGTGAAAAGGAGAATAAAATTTATCATCTTATTCTCTGCAGAATGATAGAAGCATTTTCTGCTCCTTGCATTAAAGCAGTAATCAACATTAAATTAGAATGTGCAGGTGAACCGTTTAAAGTTTTTGGAAGTACCATTAAAGCTGGAAATTTAGGATGGAGAGCCGTCAAACGAGTTGCAAAGATTAAAGAAGACGAGGACGGTGATTCCGAAGAGGAAACACAAATCTTCCCCGAACTGATTCCTCATGAAACCATACCAAAAATATCTGCAGAGTTGCTTTCTAAAATGACGAAGCCGAAATCTCTTCATACAGAAGGTACTTTATTACTCGCGATGCAAACCTGCGGCAAAGATATTAATGAAAAAACCTTTAAAGAAGCAATAAAAGAATGTGGTTTGGGAACACCTGCAACAAGAGCTGCCGTCATCGAAACTTTAATAAAGCGAAACTATGTTGAAAGGCAAAAACGGTTTCTGATACCTAAACCAAAAGGGGTGGCCGTTTATTCTCTATTAAAAAATAAAACAATTGCCTCAGCAGAGCTAACAGGCAATTGGGAAAACCGGCTGGAGCAAATCAACAATGGCAGACAGGATCCTGAATTGTTCATGCAAGATATTATTGATTATACTAAACTTATTACTGAGGATATCCTAAAAATTGGAGGTTCACTCCAAGGCGCTGACTTAAAGGAAACAAACAGGGGCGGCATCCAATGTCCTAAATGCAAAAATGGAGAACTGAAACAATCTGAAAAAAATTATTACTGCAGCAATTACCCTAAGAAAAAGGCAGATGGATCTCCTAACGAAGGTTGCACTTTTACAATCTGGAAAACTATCGCAGGCAAATCAATAACAGAAAATGCTGTAAGGCAAATTTCAATCCGCAAAAAGACTTCGTTAATCAAAGGCTTTAAAAGCCAAGCTGGTAAAAACTTTGAAGCATACCTGGTACTAAACAACGACTGGAAATTAGAATTCGAATTCAGTAAGAAAAAAGAAACAGGATAACAATATTTTTTCTCTTTTTTTAAAATTATTCCGTAACATCGTAGCAGCTCTGAAATGAAGAAAAAGCAACTGTACAATCCACTACAATTTTCCTTGTTCGATACCGATATTCCAAACCAAAAAGAAGAACCAAAAGAAGAAAAAGGCCTGGATGAAAATTGGAAAGGAGTTATAGACTTTTTAAAAACAGATGATAAAAATTCAAAAAATCAAAACAATGAAACAGACATTCAAAAAAGTAACATCGGAGGACGGAAGGACGTTCATGATGCAGACGGACGAAGATTCCCTGATGAAAGCAGACTATCACACACCGGGCGGATGATTTACGATATGATAAAGGAGCAACAGCCGGAGAGATTCAAAGAATTGAAGGAGGAGAAGAAATTGATTCCTATGATAGAGCGGGTGACATCGAAGTACAACAGCAGGATGAAGGAATACGCAGGCCAGGGAGTGACGGAGATAGAAGCGACAGAATTGGAGTGGCCGATACTGATTCAGGAAGCGGGCCTGACATAGCGTATCTGGAAGCGCTGATGGATTTTAAAATAAGCGAAATCATACTTCCTAACAACGTTGATAAAAGTTATATTCTGAACGCTTCAATCGGTGCAAGCCTTAGTGACAGAGCTGAACAATCTTACTTTAGGTTCGACGACTTTCCGGAAGATGGCGAAATAACAAAAGCCATACTTAATAATTATAAGGACATCGTAAGCAAACAAGAATACGCTTCCGGAGAGTTCTATCAACAAAAACTCCACGCTATAGCTACGAATATTTTGGCTAATTTGAGCAACCAGGTTTCCGGACAAAAAACTAAAGAAGAACCAAAAACAAATGTCTTTAACTTTCACAGCCTAAGCGCTCCTTACAACACAAAAAGCTTTTCCAAAAAGAACAGATACGCCGATAATATCGCAGCGCTTGACGTAGTAATCAAACTCGAAGCCGAGCATAGGAACGCAACACAGCAAGAGCAATTTACTTTAGCCAAATACGTAGGATGGGAGGACTGAGGGAGATCCTCTTCGACCCGGATGATAACTAGCAGTGGCAGACGCAATCAGACATAGACCTGAAAGACATCGTGAAATCTGTTTACGAAAGATTTAATAGCTTAGACAGCGATGGAGGTCAGGGATTGCTACTCTCAGCCAAACGGAGTATTCTTAATGCGCATTACGCGGCATACGACATAATCAACGCTATCTACGATGGTGTGGAAAAAGCTGGCTTCAAAAGCGGGAATATTCTTGAACCTTCTGCCGGTGTCGGAAACTTTTTGGCAGCTATGCCTATTGACATGGCCAACAACTCCGAAGTAACCGCAGTCGAAATGGATAGGACAAGCGGAAAAATTCTTCAACGCCTATACCCGACGGCAGAAACGCACATTAACGGTTTCGAAAAATTAAACCTTCCGGATAATCACTATGACCTGATAATTTCAAACTTACCTTTCGGCTCTCTTCCAATCTATGATGTCCAGCTCTCCGGGTTAAAAGATAAACGATACAAAGAAGCGTCTAACAATATTCACAACTTCTTTTTCGCTAAATCTATGCATCTTGCAAAACCAGGCAGCATGATAGCATTTATTACAAGCCGCTACACGCTTGACAGCCAGCAAAACAAAAACATTCGGGAACTGATGAACGACACTTGCGAGTTCTGCGGTGCTATCAGATTGCCGGATACAGCCTTTCAGGCAAATGCAGGTATGCAAGTTGTCAGCGACATCATCTTCCTGAGAAAATATAATCTTGGAGAAGAAAAAAAACAATCAAATGATTTTTTAAACGTCAAGTCGACTCCATACACTGATAACAAAAACGAATCAGGCATTATTAGCTACAATGAATATTTCTATCAACATCCGGCACACATGCTCGGAACCGTTGAATTTGGCGCCCTTTACGACAAAGATTCCTATAACTTAAAAGGAAAAAAGGAAATCAATCTTAGAGAAAAAATCAATCAAATAACCGATTCCATCTTCCCCACTCCTGTATTGTTTCAATCAAAAACCAACTCACAAGAAACGGATAAAGCCAAAGCGGAAATTGAACGGTATATCAAGCTGAAAGAGTATGATACCATCTCTAACCTGGTTGTAATGAAAGATGGCTCAGTCGGAATAATATCAGATAGGGTGACAAGATTGGCGAAACAAAAGAATTGCCGTACGGCGAAATGGCTGCCGGACTGCAAATAAAACAGGCCATTTTGGATATGCCTAAAGATTTAGATGGGGTTACTAAAAATATTGAAAAAGAAAAGGAGAATTTATTAATCTATAGCAAAGAACTACATACCCCTTTTCCATATAAAGATGAGCTTGGCAGAAAGAAGGAAAGATTAATTGAAGTAGATGGAATTATTGTTGCCAAAGCCAAAGAACTCGATGAAAAACAAAATGAAAGCGCTTCCATATCCAACGAAACGCCGGTAACTGAAATAAAAAGAAAAATTTAGAAACCCCATGGTTTCACCTAATAGTTACAAGTAGTTTCTTTACAGAAAAATACGTTTTACTTTTTTTCTGACACGTCGTTTGTGTCTAACTATTAGAACGTAAACAACTTTATGAAAGTTTACTATTTTCGCACTACTGCTGGCCAGACTAACCCCAATTTGCCTCTTGTTGATTGTGGTTCTGGAAAAACCGGTGTCATTCAATTAATTAATCAAATAAAAAAAGCGCATACAGCCAATAAAAAAAATCAAATTGTTGTTGGATAAGTTTCAGCTAAGATTAAAAATTTTTCTGGGCGTTGCTAAAGCCCGAGCTTTGCGTTCCAATCTTTTTTCAAAAGGATTTATCCTCCAATCCCTAACGCAAAACCTACGCCTCCTTTCCCCACCACAAGCAGAATGAAAAAAAGGAAGAATTTTTTTCATACAGCTTGCTCATAGCTCCGCCGGAAATGCAAAGATAATCCGTTTCCAGCGGCCATTTTCGATGCCTCAATGAGCGACCTGTAAGCCGTTTATCATTTGCGCCAGGCTATCTGAAGAAATTAAATAAAAGGGGGGAAATAAAATTTATTTTAAACTTTTGGCGCGGATTAAGTAACAGTTATTATTCACAACCTCTCAAATTGATTTGCCACTCTTTTATTATTTTTTGTTAGGTATATAAACACAGGTACTATGTATTTATTTCAATATACTATGTGTTCTGTTACACACTATTAATTTTTCACATGAAAAAAATATTGTGTGTTTTTTTTCATCAAGGATGCTCTGAAAAGCTTTACCCAAAACCCTGGCACAATACAACGTATTTTTTTGTTCGGAAGGGCTTATTTTCCTTTTTATTTGAATCGTACAAAACTATTCCCTTTCGTGAGCCTACCTCATAATGATAAACCGCGCAGTGGCTTCATCGGAAAGCTTGTTCTGGTTTGTAAAAGCACCCGGGACGATTTTAAATTTACCAACTATGACCGCAAAACAAGGGGGGACAATTGGTTCGGTAGCGCTAATATTTTCCGGGTTTTCCTTTTTACTTTACAGGTAATGCCATATCGACCAGCCAATAAAACCCAGCACTAACAATATTAAAAATATAAGTAACACTTTTGGGCCATTTTTACTTTTTCTTTCTTTCTGATATTCATTAAAAAGATTTTCATCGCCTGTTTTTACTTCTGTTTCATCGCTTTTCATTTTTTGCGGCTCCATTCTCTCCAGCATCAACTGTCCGGGCTTGAAAATCAGTTCACCCGAATTTGTTCTGTCAAGAGTGCCAATATTCAGCAATACAAATGGTATCCCAATGTTTAAAAATTGCCGTCCAAATGATAGAAATGAGTCCAGGTCAGATGAGGCCACTGGCTTCATTTTATGAGTATGTTCTACGATGAAATCAACTAATCCAGGGTCTTCTGTGGTTCTTGGATCGTAGTGAAATGAAACAGCACCCTCCGGTAATATAATTGGTCTATCAGGATCTGCAGAGTCTGGCAAGGCAGCATCCAATTGAAAGGTTCCTATTCCCTGTAGCGTTAAAGATTTATTCTTTAAAAGATAATGTACGAATACTTGTTCGATTTTCACAGTCTTGATTTAAGTAAGGCAAACCTACATTTTATTAAGTGAACTTATGTTACCCCCCAATATCGCAAGCTACTTGATAAAATAAGCTTCAGTTCTGTACAGGTTGTGGAAAAGAGGCTTATGGTAATTTCACTCATTTAGGTGAAATTACCATAACAAAATTAGAAGTAGCAAGCTCAAGAAAAAAAAATTCCTTTCCTATCAATCCTTCGGATTCTAAGCAAAAATCGGGAAAATCTTTATTCTAAAACTTTTGGCATGATTTGTATAGTAAAAAAGTAGCAAGATCTATTGTGGAGATAAATAATCGTCAAATGGCAACCTTTAATTTGGAAAGGAACAAAATTGAAGAGAAGAATATTTCTTCTTACAAGAACCAGTTCGAAAGGTTCTATGATACTTATTCGTCGAAAGTTTATGGATTTTTAATAAGTCAAACGCATAGTGAAACAGCGTCAGAAGAATTATTAGTAAAAGTATTTTTAAAAGTTTGGAATGAGATCACAACTTTCAATCAGTACTGGGCAGATTGCGATTACCAATCTTCAAAATTTTTTCGTTTGCTATAAAATTAAAACTTAATATATTATGGATGAAAATCCCATAGGTTAAAATTACAGTTGACTGAAAGTCATTTGAACTTGGTGTGGACAGCATTGAAAACTCTAAACTGAAAGTTCATTAAAACTATTCCAGAATAAAATTCAGAACACTGTTCGGACCTTCCCTGTGGTGTTCCAGATAATTCTCAATCATCTCATCTGTTATATTAGCTGTACTCCACGTCCCATATCTTATCCCCCATAAATGGTGTCCCCAATAGTGTTTTTTCAATTCTGCAAATTCATCCAAAATCAACTAATCGCTTTGAAGTTTGTAAGGAACTCCTTTGACAATCATATTCCAGATGATTATAGCCAATTTCCTGGCTTTTGTCCTTCCTCAATTATTTTAGAAATTCTCTTATAGATTCTATGAATTTCTGCAAACAGAAATAAACCCTTTGGGGAAAGAGCAGGAGTATTCATTAATTTTATAGTATGAAATTTAAAGATAAGTTTTCCGAGCATTATGCGGATTTTTTATCAGGCCAGTATGACTGTATAGACCG
>DATKQQ010000003.1:0-5929 GCA_035532615.1 Hanamia sp. | reverse complement strand
ATTGATGCGATTTCTGTCGGCAGAAGCTTTTATAAAGACACGAAAGGCACACCACAGTGAACAAAGAAATGGTTGTAATACAAAATGTGCTGCATCACAAAAAAGCAAATGCACTTCTTCTTTCTGTGCCGCTTCTATAACGGGTTTCAGCTCTGTTCCCACCCATTGTTGCTGTTTGTTGTGGCATATATGTAGTCAGGACACAAAAACTTTTTAACAGAAAATTATATAATTTAATATCTCATTTCCTCTCTATCGGTTTCGCATGGAGAGACATAGATAAAATTCTTTAAGATACCCACATATCTTTTTCCGGTATAATTATTTTCATAAATAGAGCAAATCAAAAAATTATAATTCTTATGTAATGATTGTGAGTTTTTACCTGTCAATCCTGTGAACTCTTTAAAATCAGTGTATGTAGGATTTAATATTCCTAATACTATTATGATAAAAATTAAAGTCATCCATTTTTTAGATAAAAAGCGCATTTTTAAAGATAGTTAGAAATAGTCAAAATTGGGGAATTCCATTTTTTTATCTCGTTCTAATCTATAAAACCTAAGAATTTAAAAATGCTTCTATGGTATAACGTTTCATTTTATTTGGTTTAAATTTGAAAACTTTCAACTAATGAGTTAAAAAAAATATTATTTTCGTCTATTCATAACAGGTATTTCAGGATAAGAATTAATATTAATAAATTGAACATTATTAATATTAACCGCTTCCATTCTACCTTGTTTAATTAATTTATAAATATATGCCGGTGTAACATCCATTCTTTTTGCGAAGTTTTTAATCGTTAACAGGTTTGAAATGTCAATCTTCATAATGCAAATATAGTAAAAAGTTTAGAGTTTACAACTTTAAACTAAAATATTTATTAATTTTAGAGAAGGGCCATTTAATTTATATTAATGCTTAATTTCTCCTAATACTATTAAGTCCTTTAATTCCTGGAATTCATTTAATGCTCTCTCCTTAAATCCATTTTCATATTGAATAATAAGACTTAAATATTCTTTATCAGTTCTGAGTTCGCCATTATCTCCTATATATTCATTTACTATAATTTCTTCATTATACTTTTATAAGTATTTGAACAATCAGCTAAAAGAAACCAATTGTCAAAAGTTTTGGCTCTTTTATATTTTTTATCATTACCCCAATCATTACTACAATGAAAAATTAGAATAGAATTATTCTCTTTACTATTATAAAATTCGTTAATAATAGTAACAATAGTATTTCTTATTCTCGGATCATAATGCTCCTTTTTATCTTCATTAGGAGCAATCTTGGTAAATCCGAAATAATATCCATATAAGTAGATTACAGAATCAGCCTTAATATAATCGAAAAAATCTTTAGCCGGATAGAAATAAACTCGGTATTTGGTGGAAGTCTTTGTTGAAAAAAAAGCAACTGTTACTCCTTCGTCCTCGTTAAATTCATGAGTGTAATAATCAGTTATTAAGGGAATCATTTACCCTTCTCATTAGAATGGAATGTAACTTTTAAAGACGATAATTTCTCAGATTGAGAAAAATGTTTTTGTATTTGCGCCTTTTTATCTTTTATAGATTTAATGAACGCAATTGCCTTTTTATCATTTGGTGATATAATAATTTTGCTGTTCATACTTGTTTTTTTCTCTTTGAATAGATTTCGTTGCTCAGTTATAAACGGTTGTTCGATAGGATTATTACAAATATTAAGCCGTTCAAGAAATATTAGATGCTGTAATTTATGTAAGGGAGCGCAATAGTAATATTAATGGTTGCTAAAATACAATGATTTGACACAGTATTAACAAATCATTTACAATAATTTTCCATATTTAATGACGTCTCATTTACTATACTTTATTACAAATACTCTAAAATCTTCATCATTCCAAATAAGATTAAATCCTTCAAACTTATATTGTTCTTTTAGCTTGCTGCCTTCGCCTTCTAACCATTCATCTTTTACCCAGTATAAACCTCTTTCAGTTCCTTTAGGTTTGAGTATTCTAAGTATTTGATGTTTACTAAGGGTCCTTACGGTTTCTCTAAGGTTGACATTTAAACCGGTCATTTCTTTGTATTTATCTTGTATCTGCTTTAGCTTACAAGCCACGCCTATCATATCCATTACATTAATTACTTGAACTCTCAATTCCCCCCTTAGTGGAAATTCTATTTGTTTTGTTTTAGTCTTGTTATTGGAGTTGCTAACAGGCTCAAGGGTATCATTTGTATTATTATCATTTCCATTGAGTGAAAATGTGCCTAATTTTATCTTCTTTATTAACCTTTCAACATCTGTTAATTGTTTTGTCAAATCTGCCCTATCTCTATATAATCCATTGAGAATTAATTGGGTGTCTGTGGTGTATTGAATAATAATAATTGTTCTATTCAATTAAAATTATACACTTAACCTTTCGCAACCAAAACACCACAAAAAGTTAAGGTGTTTTCAGGTCTATTTGTGTTTTCGCTACATATATGCTTTTGTCGTTATCAGCTTTTGCAGGTATATGCCCACATTTTATAAACCTTAATTCATGCCTTTTCATAAACACCCTTACCTGTTGACTGCTTCGGCTAACACCAGTCATTTCCTTTATTCGATCTGCCGCTTCTGCTGATGTCATTGGAGGCCGTATTTGAAAGGATTCTAAAATATTGTCAGCATGAATTTCTAACTCACTTTTGTTGCTTCCATACTTATTACTCAGCAATGCTTCAAAGCCGTTTCTTTTGTATGCATTTATCCATTCACCAACTACATTGTAATGGAGGCCAACTATCTGTCCGATTATTAAATTACTCCAACCTAAAGTAGCTTTCAGATAAACAGCATGAATTCTTTTTTGAACCATTGGATCAGGAAAAGAATATCGGTTGTAATTTAGCTTTTCAATTTCAGCTTCGCTGAGGTTGAATTTTAGAGTGGGCATATTTTGTTTCTTTGGTAATTAACAAAATTGCCCCTCTTTTCTAATTTAACAATTCACGGTTTTGCCCGTTGCGAAGTATAATATCCCTTTTATCTGATATGTTTTTGAATGACCATTAAATCTTAAACAGTAAAGAAAGCAACACATAACTTAAAAAATCATTTTACCCTTCAACAGGAATCGCTTTTCAAAAATGTTTATTAAAATTATCTTTGAATTCCTGAATGAGCCAATCCCCATTTCTCATTCGGCTTTGGCCCCATTTCCAATATCAATTCTCCTCCTTTTAATAATTCACTTGCCGGAAAGATGCTGGAATTCAAAGTTTTTCCGTTTAATGAGGCGCTTTGAATATACATATTTTTTCTTGAAACATTATTTGCCTTAATGGTAAACTTGCTGCCACGCCCAAAACGTTTTCCTAAATAAATGGTTACTTCCTTATAAAGCGGGCTGGCAATTCCATAAGTTGGATTTATGCTACATCCTCCATCCACCTGGAACAAACCGATAGCAGCCATGACAAACCAGGCGCTCATCTGGCCCTGGTCTTCATCACCCAAGTATGCATTAGACACACCGTAACCATAATAGCGATTCAAAATGGAACGACTCCATTTTTGCGTTAGCCACGATTTACCCGCATAATTAAAAAGAAATGCAAATTGCATGGATTGTTCATTCCCCTGGTCAACCGGAAATTCCCAATACTGCTCGGACGGCGCATTATACCTTATTGCGTAGCTTTTCTCAAAGCCCAGATTAAGCTTGTTTACAAATCTATCCTTTCCAATCCACTGCATCAGGGCAGGAATATCTTGTGGAACATAATAAGTAAGTTGCCACGCGTTTCCTTCCACATACTGTTCGTTTTGTCCCGACCTTAAAGGATCAAAAGGTTCCAACCATGAACTATCAGATTTTCGCATTTGCGCATAGCCTGTCTTTCTGTTGATGGCATTCTTCCACCAACTTCCCTGATCTGAAAATAAATCGTAATCATCTGTCTTCCCTAAGGACTTTGCAAACTGGGCGACTACCCAGTTATCGTAAGAATATTCCAGCGTATTGGAAAAACGTCCTTTGTCATAAGGCACATAATGATATTTTAAAAAAGGTTCCAGATCTCTGTTACCCGCCAGTCCTTTACCAATTTTCCAGGCAGGAGTCGTTTCCATTTTTCGCACAGCTTCGTAAGCTTTTTGTACATCATAATTTCTAATTCCCATCTGGTAAGCGCCGGCAATTACTTCAATTTCATGCTCCGCCACCATCACAGGAATATACTTCATACCGGCAGGACCTTTAGCCAAAGCGCCATTGGCATCATACATGGCCAGTTGTGATTTCACCCATCGGGATGACCACTCTGGTGTAACGAGATTCCAAAGTTGATTCAGGTTCCAAAAGGTATTCCAAAAAGCATCACAACCTAAAGCAAGTGCATCCGGATCTTTTAGCTTTTGAACTTCCCCTGTTGCATCCATCCATTCGCCATTTACATCACTGAAAGTATTTCTGCCAGATAATGAACGATAGATGTTGGTATAAAATCTCATTTTTTCACGACTGTCTGAAGTAGCAATTTTTACACGCCCCAAAAGATCATTCCACGTATTTACATTGTATTGGTGTACGGCATTAAAATCCCATTTGAAAGGTTCTGTGACTTCCTGTTCCAAATTTTCTTCTGCATTTTTTACACTCACATAAGACATTCCTGTTCTTACCTGGACAACTGCATCTTTAGTTGTATTAAATTCAATAAATACACCTACCTGTTTTGGATCCTTAGCGCTCATTTGTGAAACATTTCTTTTCACGCTGCTATCAACCCAATAGCCAAAGTCCTTTATTGGTTGATCAAAATCCATTACAAAATGTATTGTATAATCCTGGTCAATACCATTTCCCCAAACATTAGGTGCTTCCTGCTTGCTAAATCCTTCAATGCGATGATCACTCACTTTAGTTACTTCCACATCTTGTACGTTATAACCATATTCTGCCGGAGTAGTAAAATCGACTAATACACGTGATGTATCTTCCGAAGGAAAAGTATAACGTTGAAAGCTGCACCGGGTAGTGGCAGTAAGTTCGGTCGTAATGTTATACTTCGTTAAATGCGCTTTATAATATCCCAACGGCGCTTCTTCCTTTGCCTTGTCAATCGGTGAGCGATAGCCCGATTCAGGATGTGTCTGATCACCCACTTGCGTAATTAAAGGTCCGTTCACAGGCATCATGGAAAGGCCTGACATTGTCCATTCATGGATATGACTAAAGCCACCAATGCTTTCAAATATCGGATCATAACCACCCTGCCATCCGGCGTTTTGATTATCCGGGCTGATCTTTACCATGCCAAAAGGCATCCAGGGTCCGGGAGCGATCATCCATCGCGAATGAGCAGTACCCATCATCGTATTTACATAACCGGCAGGCGTTATCATCTTTTGCGGAGAACGAAGGATCGTACCCGAGCGAAAAACACGATTATTTATTTTAATTTCATAATTACTTTCTTTCGAAGTTTGCACAACCGGCATTGGCGCTTCAAAAATATAACGGCCTTTTTCTATCTTTTTTTCAAATATTTTGTGACCATCTACAAAAGCAGTTAACAAAGGGGCTCCTTTTAAATATTGTACGTCTACTAATAAAGGTTGAGCTGGTTTGCTATTATTTTCTATTTCATAATTTGCAGCTATTACATTGCGGATAAATGCTTCTCCAGGTTTAGATATTTGTACTCCTTCCGGCCCTTCCATTCTTACCTGATCAAAGACAAGCCACGAGCCCCACAAGGTCGTCAGTTTAATTTCATTACCTCCTTTCTTAATTACCCAAATTTAGGGTCAATTTTATACACTACACTTTAGAGCCTTTAAAATATTTTTTTGATTATTGGATAAGGTCACCACTTTGGTAAACTTTTGTTTAGTCTTTGAGTGTTTCAGATTCACTTTGTAAATTGAT
>DATKQQ010000002.1:0-23292 GCA_035532615.1 Hanamia sp. | reverse complement strand
TTGCTTCTGCCGCTAATACCAGGCGAGTTTGTTTTTCATTTAAAACAGGAAGAATCTCTTCATATTTTTTCTTCAACATTAGATCGGGTTGCATACGTTTTATTTTTTACAAACGTACAACTTATTACGTTACAAATCCTAAGAGATTATTTCGATGTATCTCCACCTGGTTTTTGGCATATATTTTTCGCTCATAAAATCATAATCAAAACCTTAATATCATGGCAGAAAAAGAAATCATAACAAACCCTTCCATGGGAAGTAATGAGTTAGGAACGGAAACCACTGAGGAAAAAAATTCAGGGATTTCTTCAGGCACCGATACTCAACTCCATCTTACAGCATTAGGTGGTAAGAAGCACAACAGGAAGCATAAATCTAATGATGACATTCAAAAAGAAAAGAATAAATCTGAATTCTTAAAAAGAAATAAAATAGACTAATAAAAAATTATCATTATTTTTTAACGCAGGCCTATAGCCTGCCTTTTTGGGGAAATTCATCCACAATTGAGAATAATTTTTTTTCAAAAAATATTACCACAATAAAATCCGGTATCTTTTTTTCATTGGAAATAATAAATCCCACTTTTCCTGTCAAATGAATTTATTTTAAAATAACATTCCGAATATGAATTTTTAAATGAAAAAAAAATACTCATAACTAAAAAGATTTCAGTAATTTGACGTCATGTTTTCAATTCTTAAAAAATCAGAATCGGGTTTTGAAAAAATCATTCTAAAAAATGAGATTACTAATAATTATGCAGCTATTCTCCCTGCTTGCTGCGCTATGCTACACGAATTTGTCGTTCATATCAATAAAGAGCAAATCAATGTGATAGATAGCTACCAATCTTTTGAAGAATTTAAAACACTTCTGAAAGAAAAAGGGTTTATGGGATGTAAGCTTTCGCCCTTTGTATGCAGATTAAATAATGGAAAATATATTTTTGGCGAAAAAGAATATTTCATTCAAAAATCGCTGCCGGCAAAGCATTCGTTACATGGCTTGTTGTATGATAAAGCCTTTGTAATAATATCAGAAATTGCGGACGAATCCGGTGCTTCTGTTACTATGAAATATGAATATAGAGCAGAAGATCCTGGTTATCCATTTAATTATGATTGCATCGTAACCTGGAAATTGGAACCTGAGAATAAATTAACTGTAACCACGGAATGTATTAATAAAGATGAAGGACTGATTCCAATGCAGGATGGCTGGCATCCGTATTTTACTTTAGGCGATTCTATTAACGATTTGCAATTGGAATTCCAGGCAAAAAATATGGTTGAATTCAACGATGAACTGATACCAACCAGTAAAGTAATTGGTTACACTAAATTTTCTACTATAGAAAAAATTGGGGATACCTTTTTAGATAATTGTTTCACTTTAGACACACAGGAATGCCAGCCACTTTGTGTTTTAAGAAATACAGAAAAAAATATTGAAATCCAGCTTTTGCCCAGTGAATCTTATCCTTACCTGCAGATATACACTCCTCCGCATCGAAGAAGTATTGCTATTGAAAATTTAAGCGGCAGTCCGGATGCATTTAATAATGGAATGGGAGTGATTACCTTAGAATCAAAGCAATCAGCGTTATTCGAAACTTCCTACAAAATAATACAATTAAAAAAAATTTAACCGTATCAGAATCTCTTTATCATTACTATACTAACCAATTTTATTTGCACTTTTCTTTAGATCTTTTTATCTATCAAAAAACCATACACCTATTAAAAGTAACTATTTGCTAAACGTAAAAAAAACGTTCAATTGTAGAAATTTTCAGAGAGCCAGGTTTACTTTTTTTAATTTGTTGAATTTATAAGATCAATGAATGGAATTTTGTTTCCGGTTTTAATCATAAATTCATTTATTTTTAAAAATTAAAATTTAAATTTAAATTCATTTATGACATTCAAAAATAAAACAGTATTCATATCAGGCGCTTCGAGGGGAATAGGAAAAGCAATTGCATTGCGGCTTGCAAAGGAAGGCGCTAATATTGTAATTGCTGCCAAATCAACTGTAGAAAATCCAAAATTGGGTGGTACTATTTTCAGTGCGGCAAAAGAAATAGAAATGGCGGGAGGGAAAGCTTTAGCTGTTCAATGTGATATTCGGTTTGAAGACCAAATAAAAAATGTTATTGAAAAAACCGCAGAAACTTTTGGAGGGATTGACATTCTCATCAATAATGCTTCAGCTATTTCACTAACATCAATAGAAAAAACCGAACAAAAAGCTTTTGAACTGATGCACGATATTAACGTAAAAGGTACTTTTTTTGTGAGTAAACTATGTATTCCTTATTTGAAAAATGGGACTAATGCGCATATCCTGAATCTTTCGCCACCAATAAGCATGGATAAAAAGTGGTTTACAAACCACGTTGCCTACACCATGAGTAAATATAATATGACAATGATTGCTTTGGGATTATCGGGCGAATTAAAACAATATAATATCGCTGCAAATACTTTGTGGCCAAAAACCACAATTGCTACAGCTGCAGTTCGTAATTTATTGGGTGGCGAAGAATTAATCAACATGAGCCGAACTCCTGAAATAATTGCAGACGCTGCATTTTATGTTTTACAAAAGCCCTCCCGCGAATGTACTGGCAATTGCTTTATTGATGAAGATGTTTTGGCACAGGAAGGAATTACTGATTTGGAAAAGTATGCAGTAAAACCAGGCGGTAAGCTTTATACGGATTTATTTTTATAAATACTTTCCCCCATTAAAAGAATTATCCTTTTTTCACTAAAGCCTAAATCATAAGATTCGCATTCAGGTTACTAAATTTTTCTCAAGTCGCCTTAATGCATCACCTACCTTTTCAAAAACTTCTTCATATTCCGGTAATTCATTCCCGGTATAAATAAAAAATATGGCAAGGTTTGTTTGATTCTCTTCCAATAAATTTTTCAAATTATTTTTTTGTAGCCTGTAAGATTCACGCATTAATCTTTTTATCCGGTTTCTGTCAACGGCTTTTTTAAAATACCGTGTACTCACGGTAAATCCAGCCTGCAGTGGTGAGATTTGGCTTTCAGTTTTCATTTCCAGATACAATACCCTGAAAGGAAAATGTGAAAACGATTTTCCTTCTTTAAAAAGACGCTGTATGGCCTTGAGGCTTTTTAATCTTTCGTTTGCTTTTAAGGTAAATCTTTCTGTGATAAAATAATTTTTTGAAAATGGAAATTAATTAAAGATAAAATAAAAAATAGCCCCAATAAATGAGGCTATTTCAAAATATAATTCAGATTTGCTTATTTTTTATTTCCGTGTTCTTCTGAAACGGTTAGTTTGTGACGGCCCTTTTTTCTCCGACTAGCCAAAACTTTACGGCCATTTGCAGTTGACATGCGCTCTCTGAAACCATGTACACTTTTTCTACGGCGCTTATGCGGTTGGTATGTACGTTTTTTACCCGGCATTATTAATTATTTTTCTGTTTTAAAAAATTGTTTCCATCTCTTCAGCCAGGCACCATCCCCGCTGTTTGTGAAAGGGCAGCAAAAGTAAGGAAAGATTTTAGATTTTAAGCCATGAATTGCATGAATTTTCACGAATGAAGATTTTTTTCGGCTATTCATTAATTTTAACTTTCAAAGATTGAAACCGAAAACTATAAATCCACATGTTTGGAGTTTATTTTTTCGCCAAAAAATATTTTGGAATGTTTATCAAAATCTTTGGTTGAATCAGTTGTGAAAAATTGTAATCCACCATTTTTGCTGCATCTTTCTTCTATTTCCGGATGTCGTTCAAGGTAGCTCTTAAGGCTTTTAGCAACTATTGGCCCTTGAGAAATTATTTTTATATTCTCAGGTAAATACTTTTTAATCTCCTTTAATAGTAAGGGATAGTGGGTACATGCCAGCAAAACAACATCAATTTGGGAAGATTTTTTTAATAAAAGATTGATATCTTTTTTTATAAAATAATCCGCTCCTTCCGAATTGCCTTCATTGTTTTCAACCAATGGGACCCACATTGGACAAGCATGCTGGGATACATTTATTTTAGGAAAAAAATTCTCAATTTCAATAAGGTATGATTTTGAGATCACAGTCCCATTAGTTCCCAGGATTCCAATGTTTTTTGTGTTGGAATAATTTCCGATAATTTCAGTCGTAGGCCTTATTACGCCAAGGACTCTTTTTTTATTATCAAATTGAGGAAGATACTTTTGTTGTATTGTCCTTAAAGCCTTTGCAGACGCAGTATTGCAGGCAAGAATAACCAGGGGACAACCCTGCGCCAGCAACCATTTTACTGATTGCAAAGTAAATTCATAAACCCTTTCAAAAGACCGAGGGCCATAAGGAGCACGGGCATTATCGCCGAAATATAAAAAATCATAATGCGGCAAAAGTTTTTTTATTTCTTTTAAAACAGTAAGACCACCATAGCCTGAATCAAAAATGCCTATTGGAGAAGGATTTATCATTTGCCAAAAATAAACAAGCCATTCCGTTTAAGAATGGCTTGTAAAAATTATTTTAGGATTTATTAATTACCCAACCCTGTACTAGGCGCAGTTGCTGCTGGTTTTTTTAAACCTAATTTTTTCATAACCAGCGGACCAATGTCATCGCCAGGAGGCATAACGATGAGTGCTTCCTTCGGCATTATATAAGTATAACCATTTTCTTTAGCAACTGCTTCAATAGCTGCCTGTAACTTCTTTTGTATTGGTAAAGAAAGCTCCTGGCGTTTTTGCTCGAATTGGTTTTGAATACTTTGTTGTTGGCCAGCCAGTTCCTGGTTTTGTTTCTGAAGGTCATCTCTTTTTACTTCTCTTAAGCTGGGACTCATAGTAGCAGAATCTTTTATAAATTTTTGTAACTCCTGGTTAAAGGATTTCTGCTTGTCCTGAGCATCCTGATACAAAGATTGCTGATACTGATTCAGCTCTTTCTGCACAGTAGCCGCTTCAGGCATTAGCTGAATAATATCATCAGCGCTTATATAACCAATTTTTTGAGCTTTAGCTGAGGTAGAAGATCCGAGTATTCCTGTAGAAATAATTAGGATGATAAGAAATTGTTTCATTTTTAATGTAAGATTTGTTTTTATTAAGTTTTTAAATTTAAGATTTAGGCTGCATCTGGTTTTGTCTTTTGCAATTATTTAACACCCAATTCTCGAAGCACATCATCACTCTTGTCCAATTTTGGGTCGGCAAATATAACGGTAATTCCTGCACTTTTATCCAAAATAAAATCATATAATTTTTCCGCTGCCAATTTTTGTATAGCATTATAAACCCTGTCCTGAATGGGTTTCATCAGTTCTTCGCGTTTTTTGAAAAGATCGCCCTGGTATCCGAATCTTTGCCTTTGAAGATCACTGAGCTCCTTTTGCATATTATAAAGTTGATCCTCTCTCTTTTTCCTAAGTTCATCGCTGAGCATTACTTTTTCAGCATCATATTCTTTATACATGCTGTCGAGTTGGGTTGATTTTCGATCAATTTCCTGCTGCCACATTTTACTAAACTGATCTAATTTTTGTTGCGCTTCTTTATATTCGGGCAACTTGCTGAGAATATATTTTGAATCAATGACAGCATATCGCTGGGCAAATCCGCTGCCCGCAAACATAAAACAGGTTACTAAAGCAAAAAATAATTTTTTCATGATATATTTTTCAATTAGCGATCTAATTAATTTAGAAATAATTCTTAACACCCCAATCAGGAAGAAATCTCAACTACGAGGAATCCTTTACTATTCAGGCTCCTGGCCCAGCATGAAGGTAAATTTACCTGCTCCTTTTAGGCCTCCACCAGGTGTTATCCTGTCAATTCCAATCCCATAATCAAAACCAAGTAAACCAAACATAGGAAGGAAAAAGCGCGCACCCAAACCAACAGATCTGCGTAGTTGAAATGGATTATAATTTTGAAAACTATACCATCCGTTGGCAGCTTCAAAAAATGCAAGGCCGTAAATAGTACTGCTAGCGCTGGTGCTGAACGGATACCTTACTTCCAATGTATATTTATTGAAGATAGTAAAAAAGTTAGTTACCTGACTTATATCCGGGTTAATTTTAGGATTGGAGTTATCATAAATTGGGTAACCTCTTTGAGAGATAATATCATAACCCAGCAAGCCATAATTATTACTCAATCCTGCATCACCAAGCTGGAAACGGCCAAAAGGAGAAGCAGGAGCTGATGCTGAATACTTCCCGATAAAACCATACTTTGCTGCTGCATATAATACGAATTGCTTGTCCTTATCTTCGCCTGTTGCTTTGCTTAACGGTACATACCATTGAGCTGTAAATCTTTCTTTATGATACTCTATCCATTTATATTGTTCATTTGCAGCTAATGGTGCCTCTCCTCTTAAAATTGAATAAGGAGGAGTAAGCTCAGTACTAAAAATAAAATTAGAACCTCTTGTTGGGAAAATTGGATTAGGACCGGCTGAGGTTCTGGCAAAAGTGATTTTTAGGTTTATATTATTTGAAGTACCACTGGACAGCCCTGGAAAAATATTATATTTTTTAAGATCATACTTTATGTAATTAAGTTGATACACCAATGAGAAGAAATCATCTGGCCACTTTAATTGTTTACCAAGAGAAACACTGAATCCTATAGTTTTAATATAAGAAGTATCTGCATAATTTTTGTTATAATACCCTGTATATGGGTCATAAGCATTGGCGTATTTGGTGTTGTAATAACTTATAGTAAAAGGATCTCTTTTTTTACCGCCAAGCCAGGGTTCGGTAAAAGAAAAATTATAGGAGCGGAATGATTTCCCATTACTTTGGCCTCTTAGGCTTAACCTTTGTCCATCGCCCACCGGCAAAGGATCCCATGCCTTTTTCTTAAGGATATTATAAATAGAAAAATTATTAAAAGTGACACCTAAAGTTCCGGTAAGCCCGATTCCACCGCCAAATCCGGCAGAAAGTTCCAATTGATCAGAGGATTTTTCTACCAGGTTCCAGGTAATATCCACTGTTCCGCTTTCCTGATGTGGATCAATTCCGGGATTAATTTTTTCAGGATCAAAATAACCTAATTGCGAAAGCTCACGCTGGGTACGGATTATTTTTTCCCTGCTGAATTTTTCACCTGGAATGGTGCGTAATTCACGTCGTATCACATAATCCTTAGTCTTGGTATTTCCTGCTATTGACACATTGCCTATAGTAGCTTGCGGACCTTCTACAATATCTATTTCGTGGTCAATAGTATCATTATAAACCGAGGTTTCTATTGGAGTAACACGAAAAAACAAATAACCGTCATCTTCATACAAGCTGCTAATATCTCCCCCCGTAGCAGATGGAGTAACACCTAACCTTTTGTTCAAAATTTCAGCATTATAAATATCTCCTTTTTTAATTCCCAAGATCAGATTCAATATAGAATCAGGGTACTTTGTATTTCCTTTCCAGATTATGTTACCAAAATAATAACGATGCCCTTCTGATACTTTGATGGCTACATCTAAGTTGCCTTTGGCATCATTATAAGTGGTGTCATCAACGATAGCAGCATCGCGGTAACCAAGAGAATTATAATAATCTAAAATTTTATTTTTATCCTCGATGTATTTCTTTTCATTGAACTTTGCCGAAGAAAGTAATTTAAACCTGAAATAAGGATCAACAAGTTCCAGTGTTTTAGAAGGTACCAGGTAACCATTTTCATGGAGATATTCATTAAAAGAAAGATGATTACTTTTTGCTGAATCATATACGTTATAATCAGGTAGAGGAAGTAAAGTGAGCCTGCTTTCTTCATGGGTTCCCTTCATTTGTTTTCTAAGTTTAAAATCACTTAATTCCTTATTCCCGGCAAAATAAATATTATTAATTCGCACTTTACCGTTTTTATCAATAATGAAAATAAGATTTACGGCATTTTCAGCTTTGGTGTCTTTAACTTCATTAATTTGTACTGTAACATTCCTAAATCCTTTGTCCACAAAGTACTTATCAATAATTGAAGTAGCCAACACTTTAAATCCCTGAGTAACCCTTGTAAGTTTACCCTTATGTATGTCGAGTTTCTTTGTAATATCATCTGCTTCACTTTTACCGATCCCTTTAAATTTGAAAGAAGAGAGGACAGGCCTGTCTGTAATATGTATTTCTATTGAAAGGTCATCACCGACAAGTTGTGTTAAATAGATTTCAACATTAGAAACCAGGTTTTGTTTCCATAGGTTAGTGATGGCATTTGAAAAAGCATCACTGCCAGGAAGTGTTATCTTATCTCCTTTAGCAAGTCCTGATATGGAAATGATCAGGTTGGGATCAAACGAAGTACCGGTAACGGTTATATTAGATAAAGTATATCGCTTTGGAGATTGTGAATTAAGGACATTTTCTAACGCTATATTTACAGAAGTGGGGATAGAATCCGTTTTTAAAGATTCAGAGGATACAGAATCCCTAACAATCTGCGCAGAAGCAATAGTTGTGGTAAAAACAGCAATAGCTATCAAGAGTAGGATCTTGTAGATCTTAGGCATTCAATCATTTTTAATAAGGGCGGCAAGTTAATTTCAATAATTAAAAGTTTTTGTTAAATCGGGCATGTTAAGGTTTACCTAAATCATGAATAAAGGCAATCATATAAGGTGCCCTACAATTGTTCACTGGTTTTCCCAAATCTTCTTTCCCGGTTTTGATATTCTAAAAGTGCCTGGTAAAGATTCTCTTTCCTGAAATCGGGCCACAATGTTTCCGTAAAATACAATTCGGAGTAAGCCAGTTGGTACAATAAAAAATTACTGATCCTGTATTCACCACTGGTTCTGATCATTAATTCTGGATCAGGAAAAAGAGAAGTACACAAATATTGCTTAAATATATTATCTGTAATTTCTTCAGGATTCAATTTCCCTTTTTCAACTTCAATGCCAATATTTTTAACAGCGTTGATAATCTCCCATCGGCTGCTATAGCTTAGCGCCATTATAAGATTGAGTCCGGTATTGCACTTTGTATCTTTGCACGCTTCTTCTAATTCATGAAGCACATTGGGAGGAAGCATATTCATATTCCCGATTACATGCAAGCGGATATTATTTTTATTAAGAGTTGACACTTCTTGCCGGATGGTTTGTACTAATAATTCCATTAAGCCAGTTACCTCATCTTTAGGCCGGTCCCAATTTTCTGTACTAAAAGCGTAAAGAGTTAAATAACCGATTTGTAATTCGGCACATCCTTCTACGATATTTCTCACGCTTTCTACTCCATTAAAATGGCCATATAAGCGATTCTTTCCTTTTTCTTTTGCCCATCGGCCATTACCATCCATTATGATAGCAATATGCCGGGGTAGTTTATCGGCTATTAATTTATCTTTTAAACTCATGGTAATAAAAAAAGGAGGTCAGGCATTATATACAGTCCGATAAAAACAAAAGTAAGGAAATAGTTTTTCCCAGTGTAAGTTAAAATATTTTAGGGATTGTAAAACAATAAAGGTTACTAATATGGTTTAATAGTATAATTCCATTCGGGATGAAATTTGTGTTTTTTTAATCTGACATAACTTAATTCATCCTTAGACACTGCCTTTCCCTTTTCATATTCGTTTAAATCCAGGCGAGCTTTTACTTTTAGTCCTCCTTTGGTCTTTACAGCTCCTATCAATTGAACAACCGTTTCATAATCTTCCAGAGGAATTCCTTTCCAGTTCATTGTAATGTGAGAAAACAGACGGTGCTCTATTTTGTTCCACTTACTGGTGCCGGGCGGAAAATGGCACACAGTTATTTCCAGCTTTGTTTCATCTGCCAATCGCTGTAATTCAGTTTTCCATAACTTGATTCTATATCCATTGCTTCCTCCTCCATCGGCGGTAATCAATAATTTATTCGCGTCAGGATATTGTTTCTTCCCCATCCTTTTCCACCATTGCTTTATGCTAAACACAGCAAACTCAGACGTATCGCTTGAGGTGCCTACATTCACAAACCCTTCATTGCTTCCAATATCATATATCCCGTAAGGCGCTGCCTTTTGATCTCCAAAATCATGCACATTCACTTCCCTCGGTTGCTTTTTTGGATGGTAAGCCTTGCCGGAATTTTTATAATTTCCAATCAATTCTTTTTTCTTTGTATCTACAGATATGGCAGGGAACCCGCTTGCTAAGTATTTTTCAGTTTTATTGTTAATATACATAAACTGTTCATTGCGATCCGGGTTGTTATTTCCCTCTATCCGTTTTGCGTTTGACTGCAAACTAAAGCCGGCTTCTTTTAGAAGTTCTCCTACTTTGGTATGGCTTACATTATACCCCTTTTTCTTTAAAGCATCGGCCAATTTTCTTGTGCTCAGGCATGTCCATTTCAGCACACTCTCAGGATGTCCCCGGGTAACCGGTTCCAACATAAGATCTAAGGTTTTTAATAGCTTAGGATTTTGTTCTTTCAGGCCCTTGCGGCCACCTCCTGCTTTTCTTATTCGACCAACCGGCATCTCTTTTTCAATCCCCGGCAACTTTTCTCTGTCCTTAATTTTCTGGTATTCTTTTTTCCCCTTGATAATAGTTTTACGGGATACACCAGATGCCTGCGATACAAACAGTACTCCGCCATGTCCAATATCTTCAGCTTCCATTGCCAGATACAAGCGTTGTTGCCGTTCGTTTAAAAGAGAAAGAACTTTTGAAATTTTTTCACCTGACACTTTTGAAAATTTGTTTCTCAAAAATACAACTATCCATTCAATAATAAGTAACCTTTATTTATTTACAATTACTTATGGTTTTGCAGAAGGACAACGGTAAGAAGTAATATTAAATGAAATTCCAAATACGGCGGTAGCATATTGATCGTTTTGCTTGCTAAAACCTCTTTGCCTTCCTTCAATACCAATGGAAGTCCCGGTACCGGTTTCATTAGAACGATCCTGCATGATTCCGGCAAGAGATTTCCCTCCGGCGGTAGAAGAGAAATTATTGATACCTATGTAGGTAGTACTCACATCATCTATGTAATCAGTAGTGGTAAAACGTTGGGTCACTTCAAACGAAAGATTGACCGCATCATTAATGGCATATTTAATCCCGAAGCCAATTGGAAAACACATGGCAACGCTTCCATATTCTTTTCTGCCTTTATAAAAAGTTTCTCCTTCTGTATGAAGAGGACGTAAATACACTTTCTTACCCTGATAAAAAGCATACGGATTGTAACTGAAAAACCCCACCCCTAAAGTAGCATATGGAGTAAAGCAATGTGCCCGGTCCACAGGATTAAATTTAAAAAAATTAAAATCGCCCTGCAAAGCAACCTCAAAAATATTAGTATTAAAACTCAGATTTCTTTTTTGTTGGTACACGTTCTTACTGTATTTGTCACTATAGCCTAATAATGCATAATTACCGGTTAGACGAATTGCAGTATAATTTCCAAATTGTTTTCTGAAAAAAGCACCACAAGCAATTTTAGGGCGGTTAAGATCCCCGTTATGATCAAGATCACCAAAATAATGGGATAATCCAGCCGTAATCCCAAACTCCCCCTCCTGTACATACTCATCCATTTGCGAATATCCACTCATAGTAAAGGCTACGCAAATAATCAAAAAAGAAATAATTTTTTTCATAACAGGAGGTAAAAATAAATGAAAGTTAAAAGAACGAATAAAAGAATTGAATATTTTTAACAAAAAGAATTAATTAATTCCTCTTATCAAGTCCCCATGATAGTTTATTTCTCAGAGTTTGCAGAAAATTATTTTCATTTAGCCTTACCAGGTTGATGTTAAAAACTTCTTTTCGGATAGCAAGCAAAACTTCTTTGGAGGCAATTTCTCTTCTGCTATCAAGGGTACATAAAAATCCATCAGTGCGCCCCTCTATCTCAAAAGAAATAATAGAATCATCAGGAATCACTAATGGTCGGATGTTGAGATTATGTGCAGATACAGGTGTAATCACGAAACTTGCCGAATCAGGAAAAACTATAGGACCGCTACAGCTTAAAGAATATCCGGTGGAACCAGTGGGAGTAGCCACTATAAGCCCATCAGCCCAGTAAGTATTCAAAAATTCACCATTGAGATAAGTATGAATTTTTATCATTGGCGAAGTGTCTTTTTTGTGAATGGTAAATTCATTTAACGCATAGCACAACCCATTAAACAATGGCATATTAGCATCAAGATGAACGAGGGATCTTTTATCAACCATAAATGTTCTCTTTACCAAAGCTTCCAATGCAGAATGAATCTCTCCCCTCCCAATACTCGCCAGGAAACCGAGCCTTCCATAATTGATCCCTAATATCGGGATTCCTTTATCTCCTACAAAAGTGATGGCATCAAGAAGGGTGCCATCGCCCCCAAGGCTTATCAAAAAATCAATTCCCTCCAATTCTTCCGAAGAATTGAAAGAGGAATATTTACTCGAAATATCAATGGATGAATAAAACTGGTTAAAAAAATCCAGGTAAATTACCGGCTCTATCTTATAATCAGAAAATTCAGTGAGCAATATTTTTAATCCTTCTGACAGATCAGACTCTAATCCTCTGCTATAGATTGCAATTCGCATAAATGTTTAACTTAAAAAATATCTTTGTAAATATAAAGGAACATTATACTTGTGAAGTAAAATAAATTTTTTACTCCAAATAACCTGGCTATTTTTTTATTTAAAATAAATGGTGGGATCGTGTTAAAAGTATTTTTAAAATTGTTGAATTATGGTTAAATCGTTACTCTTCAAATTAAAACTCTCTTATGTTATTCACAAAATCTAAATATCCAGATAATTCATTAAATTTTGATAATTAGTACTTACTTCATTCTCGAACGATTCTTCGCCTGAATAATATGAAACGGTATATTCATATCTTTCAAAAGTAGCAATGATGGTAGCGATTTCTTTTTTATTTAATTGTAAAGTAATTTCCAATAATTCAGGTGCCGGATGTGGCGATACATTAAGATGAAGAATAATGGCGCCATCACTTTCCACTATACTATTGATTTCTGAAATTTCAAAACGCGATCGTTCTATTTCCAAAACAATCAAGGCTCCATATTCTGAAGATCCGCAAAAATTCCCTAAAACATTTATAAGCGCATTTGCAGAAATAGAACCTAAAAATTCGTTATTCTCATTAATTACAGGGATCACATTTGTTTGATATAAATTATAAATAGTTGCCGCTTTTAGAAAATGATTATTTGCGTTTACTGCAGTTACCACAAAATTTGTTTGAAATGCCTCCAAAGTGATTTCTTTATTTTTTTCATCAAGAATATCCGATTCGCAGATAAGTCCTAAAAATTTTTCTTCAGAAACAACGGGTAAATAAATAGATTTAAAATCAGCCATTAATTGTAAGGCTTTAGCTACCTTATCTTGTAAATGTAAGGTTGGATATAAATTATCAGCGAGTTGCAGGGTTGTCATTTTCCTTTAATTTTTTCATTCAATAAAATTGCAATTATAAGAAAGACAATAAAAATCAATGAAATGTTGCAGCAGATACTTTTAATTTTGAAAGAAAAGTTCCGAGGATCCGGTTAAATTCTTTAGGAACTTCCATCATGGGTGCATGCCCACATTTATCAATAAAATGTAATTCGCTGTTTGGAATCAGTTTATTAAATTCCTTCGCCACAAATGGAGGGGTAATGGTATCATTATTTCCCCAGATAAGGCAAGTTGGTTGATTAATCTGGTTCAATTCATCACCCAGATTATTCCTTATGGCCGATTTTGCCAATGAAATGATTTTAATAACTTTTAGCCTGTTATTGGTTATTTCAAAACACTCATCTACCAGCTCATCTGTTGCCATTGCCGGATCATAAAAAGTGAGCTGAGTTTTTTTGCGAATATATTCTTTATCACCTCTCTTAGGATAACTATCGCCCATTCCATTTTCAAATAGTCCCGAGCTACCGGTAAGAATTAACGATTTTACTTTTTCCGGATTTTTTAAAACATACAAAAGTGCCACATGGCCTCCTAATGAATTCCCTAGCAAATGAATCTGGTCATAACCGCGTACTTCTACAAATCTTTTTACGAATTTTTGTAATCCTCCTACAGTGGTATGTAACAAATCAAGATCAAAAAGAGGAAGCATCGGCACAATTACTTTATTTGACTTCCTAAAATATTCAATAAGTTCAGAAAAATTACTTAGCGCACCAAATAGTCCATGCAACAACAGCAAAGGTTCTCCCTCTCCTTCTTCGATAAATTTAAATTTTCCTTCTTGTAATATTTTATATTCCATTGTGTGAGTAAGTGCAGCAATTTTTGATGCCGGCAATTATTGCTAAAATAAAGTTTTCTGTTCAAAAAATGCGCTAAATAATATTAAGTCATCTTTTACGCGGCTAATTTATTACCTAAATGTTCAAAAAAAATTTGAAGTTGCAAAAATAAGTCTTTAAATACAGGAATAATTTTCCCCAGATTATTCATAACTTTTGGCCCCCACGGCGCCACATAATTATACACTTTTGATTCTGCAATGATTTCCTTTTTAACAAGAAACGTTTTTTCTGCAAAAAATAATATAACACTGAAAATTATTGTATAAATTATAATGTAAAAAACTATACCCCCAATTTTATCAACCCAGCCAAGCATAGCCAGGCTTACCGTTTTCTTTATAATCCGTGCTCCCACATTTACCAAAAGAACTACTACAATAAATACCAATGCAAATGAGATTACCGGAAACCATTTTGTAGAAATTCCTGCTGACGATTCAAAATAATGAGCAACTATTGTAGAAAGTTTTAATGCGGCTGCTAAACCGATAATAAATGCAAGAAATGAAAAAATACCAACAATAAGGCCTTTACTGAATCCCTTAAAAAAAGCAATGATCATTAGAATAACAAAGGTTACATCAATTACCATTTTTCAAGATTTAATCATATTCAATCGTGGTATCTTCCTGATTGTGTTCAAAAAGAAATAGATTTTATAATGATTCTTGTTGTCAGAATTTAAATTAATCTCCGGTTGTTTTCCTTTACTATTTTCCTGCAAGTATCTCTTTTACAATCGTAGCGATTGTTTTTCCGTCAGCTTTACCTGCTAATTGTTTATTAGCCAGTCCCATTACTTTGCCCATATCAGAAGGAGAAGAAGCCCCGGATTCAATTATTATTTTCTTAATTACTTCTTTCAATTCATTTTCATTCATTTGTTTAGGCAAAAATTTTTCGATCACATCTATTTCTTCTTTTTCTTTTAAAGCCAGATCTCCCCTGTTTTGCTTTTCATAAATTTCAAAAGAATCTTTACGTTGTTTCACTAATTTTTGAAGCAATTTCACCTCATCTTCTTCTTTAATAGTACCGTTGGCTCCTTCCGCAGTTTTTGCTACGATTATGGCAGCCTTAATGGCTCTTAATGATCGTAAAGATTTCTCATCTTTGGCCAGCATGGCTGTTTTTAAGTCGGCCATTACTTTTTGTTCTAAAGACATAATAAAATATAATTTTAATAAATAATAAAATTGAAATAAGGGAAGTAAATTACTTTGAAACTGAAAATTTCCAACCCTATAAATCTCCCGATAACTATCGGCATCACTAATTAAAATAAGGAACTTTTTCTATTGTCAGTCATTCTCTTTTTCTAAAAATTTTTTATGAAAATCATCGGCAAATTTTTTGATATCAGAAGCTAAATCTTCATGCCTGGTAGCCCTTTGAAAAGTATCAGCCATAGTAACAAAAACCTGGAAATAAAAGTCGGCCATTTCATCTGTCATCATGTCTTTAGTCCACAGGTCAATTCTCAAAGCAGATTTTTCTGCGCTATCCCAAAATGCTAAAATCATAGCTTTAGCTATTTGTGCTGAGTCCGCGGTACTTTCCGATGCACTCCATTTTATTTGTTGTGGCACTTTTTCTCCATCTAACCGCACACTGATGTTTATATTTGATTCTGTCATAATTGGGTGCAAATTTAGTACTATTGTAACTTAATAAACAAGCTGGTATTTAACCTTTCTTTAACCCTGTAACAAATACATTTGCCAACTTAATTATATTTATGAAGAAAATTGTTTTTGTAGTATTTAGTTGCTTATTCGTTACCATGGCTTTTGCTCAGGATTCGATCCCTACATCAACTTCAAATACGAAAAAAATCAATCTTATTAACAAGCCGGGAGATCATCTTATGCTCCAACTTTCATCAGATCATTGGGCTTCAATGCCTGATAGCATCAGCAGTCACCAAAGTGGTTTTTCAAGAGGCTTCAATGTTTATTTCATGTATAATAAGCCTATTAAAAACGCCCCCAACTATGCTATCGGTATTGGATTAGGCGTTAGTACCAGCAATATCGTTTTCAAAAAAATGAATGTGGACCTAAATGCAACTTCCGCCACGCTTCCTTTTACTCCATTAGATTTATCCAATCATTTTAAAAAATTCAAACTGGCTACTACCTATCTTGAGGTTCCAGTCGAACTTAGATATTTTGCCAAGCCTGACAATCCAAATAAATGTTTGAAAGCAGCAATAGGGTTGAAATTTGGTACGCTTTTGAACACCCACACTAAAGGAAAGACCCTTGAGAACAGTGCCGATCAAACCATTAATACCTACACCGAGAAAGAAAATAGCAAACGGTACATTAATGGTACTCAAATTATGGGGACAGCAAGAATTGGATACGGTATTTTCTCTCTTTTTGGTTCTTATGGTCTTACGACTATCTTAAAGTCTGGTTACGGAGCAAACATGCGATTATTCCAGGTTGGGATTACGCTTAGTGGATTGTAAGTATCCTATTTTTCAATTTACATTTTTTGAAAATATTCTTTTGATGTATTTCCAAAAACGAGATGATTTATTTTTGTGAACTAAAGAATTTCTATTGACAGAAAAAAAAATTAATTACAATTCAACAATAAATGCAGTTTTAGTTGGGATCATTCAGGAGGGACAATCTGAGCAAGTAGTTACTGAATATCTTGACGAGTTGAAATTTTTAGCAGAAACTGCAGGTGCTGTTACACTCAAAATATTTACTCAAAAATTGGATCATCCCAACAGCCACACTTTTGTAGGTAAAGGAAAGTTGGAAGAAATTAAAAAATTTGTTCAATTCAAAAATGTTGATTTAGCTATTTTTGACGATGAACTTTCCGGCTCGCAAATCACTAACATAGAAAAAGAGTTAAAAACAACTGTCATTGACAGAAGCGATTTAATTCTCGACATTTTTGCTTCACGCGCCAAAACAGCCCAGGCAAAAGTTCAGGTGGAGCTTGCCCAATATCAATATATTTTACCCCGATTGAAAGGAATGTGGAAGCATCTTGAAAGACAAGGTGGTGGAATTGGAAGTCGTGGGCCGGGAGAAACAGAAATAGAAACCGACAGACGCATTGTAAAAGATAAAATAAGCTTGCTTCGTAAAAGGTTGACAGAAATAGATAAACAATCTTTTACGCAAAGAAAAGAACGCGGAGAATTTATAAGAGTAGCTTTAGTAGGATATACCAATGTGGGTAAATCCACCATCATGAACCTTCTGAGCAAGAGTGATGTTTTTGCAGAAAATAAATTGTTTGCCACATTAGATACCACTACCCGAAAGGTGGTTCTTGGTCATACCCCATTTCTTTTAAGCGATACTGTAGGATTTATCAGAAAACTTCCTCATCATCTTATCGAAAGTTTTAAAAGTACTTTGGACGAAGTTCGGGAAGCAGATATTTTATTACATGTTGTGGATATTTCTCATCCTAAATATGAAGATCAACTTGCTGTTGTAAATAAAACATTGCAGGAATTAAAAAGCTTTGAAAAGCCTGTCATTACAGTATTTAATAAAATGGATCAATATGAAAAAAACACTTTTGACCAATGGTTGGAACCCACAGTAAAGCAACAATTACTGGAAGAATTGGAACAAAGATGGAAGCAACATACGCATGGTAATTGTGTTTTTATTTCGGCTATCGAAAAAACCAATATAGCCCAACTAAGACAAATAATCCTAAATAAAATAAGGACCCTATATCACAAAAAATATCCCTATAAAGCCGAATTTTTTTATTGATGGAGGAAAATGAAAACTGGATAAAGATTGCCAGCTCAAAAGATGAAATACGTTTTAGAAATAATGATATCGCAAAAGTAAAAGTTGCGGGTAAAGAAATTTGTGTAATTCAAACATCCAACGGGTTAAAAGGTTGTAATGCTTATTGTCCCCATGCGGGCGGTAAGTTGTCTAAAGGGTTTCTGGATAACAAGGGAAATATTATTTGTCCTGTCCACCATTATCGTTTCAATTTAATCAATGGAAGGGATACAAACAATGAAGGATATTTTTTAAAAATTTACAAGGTTTTAGAAAATGAAGAGGGCATATTTGTTGGGTTAGAAAAATGATAAATATACCCTCTTATAAAGCATATAAAAGCCACAATTTAGTAACTTTGCACCCCTGTCATTTTGACTACGAAAATTTCTCGCATAAAATTTGACAAAAATAGTATCTGTATTTCTTAAATAAAAATCTAAATATGGCCGGGCTTCTCTCAATAATATTTGGTGGCAATAAAAGTGAAAAGGATGTAAAGGCAATCAGGCCACTTGTTGAAAAAATTAATTCTTTTTTTGAGCAATATCAATCTATTTCAAATGATGAATTGCGCGGAAAAACCATAATTTTTAAAGACCACATCAAAGAATATCTTAAAGAAATTGACGATCAGATTGATATACAAAAAGTAGAAGCTGAAAAGCTGGACTCTGCTGATATAAATGGCCGCGATGCTATTTACCGGCACATAGACGATATGCGCAAAGACAGGGACGAGAAGCTTGAAGAAGTTCTTCTTGAAATATTGCCTGAGGCTTTTGCAGTAGTGAAGGAAACTGCCCGAAGGTTCAAAGACAATGCAGAATTGGAATCTACGGCTACAGAACTTGATAAAACTTTTGCACTTAGCAAAAAATACATTACCATAAAAGGCGATAAAGCCATTTATAAAAATAAATGGATGGCAGGCGGTACCGAAATTACGTGGAATATGATGCATTATGATGTACAATTGATTGGAGGTATTGTTTTACATCAGGGTAAAATTGCAGAAATGGCCACTGGTGAAGGTAAAACATTAGTATCTACTTTGCCGGCATATTTGAATGCGCTTGCCGGGCTAGGCGTGCATATCGTCACTGTTAATGATTATCTCGCACGTCGTGATAGTGAATGGAACGGAACTTTATTTGAATGGCTTGGCCTTACCGTTGATTGTATTGATAAACATCAGCCCAATAGTGAAGAACGCAGAAAAGCATATAGCAGTGATATTATTTATGGTACTAATAATGAATTTGGTTTCGATTACCTGCGTGATAATATGGTACATACTCCTGAAGAAATGGTTCAGGGAAAACATCATTTTGCTATGGTAGATGAAGTGGATAGTGTTTTGATAGATGATGCACGGACTCCATTGATTATTTCAGGTCCTATTCCGCGAGGCGACCAGCAGGAATTTGATCAGTTGAAACCTAGAGTAGAAAAAATAGTAGAAGCTCAAAAAAAAGTTACCAGTCAGTTTTTGATAGAAGCCAAAAAGAAGATTTCTGAAGGAAATGATGATCCCAAAGACGGAGGTCTTGCCCTCTATCGTTCTCATCGTGGGCTTCCCAAAAACAGCGCTTTAATAAAATATTTGAGTGAACCGGGAATGAAGGTAAAACTTCAAAAAAGTGAAAACTACTACCTGGGAGAACAGGAAAAAAATATGCATATTGTTGATGAAGAACTATATTTTGTTATTGACGAAAAAAACAACCAGGTTCAGCTCACCGATAAAGGAATTGCACTCATTACTAAATCAGGTGAAGATCCCGAATTTTTTATCTTGCCCGATATTGGAGTAAAACTAGCAGACATTGAAAAGAGCAGTGCAACTCCTGAAGAAAAATTAGAGCAGAAAGAAACATTATTAAATGACTATTCTATAAAGGCAGAAAGGATTCACACTGTTCAGCAATTATTAAAAGCCTACACTATTTTTGAAAGAGATGATGAATATGTAGTAATTGATGGCCAGGTAAAAATTGTAGATGAGCAAACCGGCCGTATTATGGAAGGACGCCGCTACTCTGATGGTTTGCACCAGGCAATAGAAGCCAAAGAAAATGTGAAGATAGAAAGCGCTACACAAACTTATGCCACTATTACTTTACAGAATTATTTCAGAATGTATCACAAGCTGGCTGGTATGACAGGTACCGCTGAAACGGAAGCCGCAGAGTTTTGGGATATTTACAAATTAGACGTGGTTACTATTCCTACCAATGTGCCAGTCATTAGAGAAGACGTGCAGGACATGGTATTTAAGACCAAACGTGAAAAATATAAATCTGTAATAGATGAAGTGGAAAAAATGACTTCTGAAGGCAGGCCAATTCTTGTAGGTACTACATCCGTAGAAGTAAGTGAATTGCTCAGCAGAATGATGAAGCAAAAGGGAATTGCTCATAATGTATTGAACGCAAAACAGCACGCCAAAGAAGCGCAGGTTGTTGCGGAAGCGGGTTTGGCCGGTGCTGTAACTATTGCAACCAATATGGCCGGCCGTGGTACTGATATTAAACTTGGTCCGGGAGTAAAAGAAGTAGGAGGTTTGGCCATCCTCGGAACAGAAAGGCATGAAAGCAGACGTGTGGACAGGCAATTGCGTGGGCGCTCTGGAAGGCAGGGAGATCCTGGATCTTCAAAATTCTTTGTTTCATTGGAAGATGATCTGATGCGCATGTTTGGAAGTGAAAGAATTGCGTCCTTGATGGATAGAATGGGATATAAGGAAGGAGAAGTAATTCAGCACAAAATGATCTCAAAAAGTATTGAACGCGCGCAAAAGAAAGTGGAAGAAAACAACTTTGGTATCCGTAAAAGATTACTTGAATATGATGATGTGATGAATAAACAGCGTACCGTAATTTATGGAAAACGTAATCACGCTTTGTTTGGCGAAAGGCTCGCACTCGACCTGGACAATGCGTTTTATTCCGTAGCAGAAGGCATTATTAATTCATTTAAAGAAATTAATAATCACGAAGAATTTAAGCTTGCAGTAATCATGAATTTTGGAATGGATACTACCATTACTCCCGAAGAATTGGAAAAAGAAGATCTGAGTATTCTTGCGAACAAATTATATTATGAAGCAAAGGATCATTACAATCGCAAGAATGAATTAATGAACCAGCAAACGCTTCCTGTTATAAAAAATATAAGAAGAGAACAGGGCGCTCACATCATAAATGTAGCAGTTCCTTTTACAGATGGCAAAAAAATGATGCAGGCGATTGCCAATCTGGATAAAACGATTGAAACTAACGGAACTGAATTAACTAATGCACTGGAACGAAATATTACATTGGCTTTGATTGACGATGCCTGGAAAGAACATTTGCGCGCGATGGATGATCTGAGACAAAGCGTGCAAACTGCCGGTTATGAACAAAAAGACCCATTGGTGATATATAAAATTGAGGCATTCGGCGCATTTAAGCAAATGGACGACCAGGTAAATAAAGACATTGTTAGTTTCCTGGCACACTGCAGTATCCCGGTAGAGCAAAACAACGCTTCAACCAGGATAACTGAAGAAAGAAGAAGAAGAACAGACATGAGCAAAATGCGCCAGCGCAAAGAAGAATTTGCAGGTGCAGCGGGAGGACCGGAATATCTTTCGCAGGAAAATGAATACAACGATCCTTCAGAAAATTTAAAACAAGAGCCTATAAGAGTTGGGCCTAAAGTTGGCCGCAATGACCTTTGCCCGTGCGGAAGCGGTAAAAAATATAAAAATTGTCACGGAAGGGGAGAAGCATAAATTTAGTAAGTTATTAATATTAATTACCGAATTCTCTCTTATTTGTTGGTTTGCATCCTTTTTTTATACTTAAAATAAAAAAGCACAAACCCAGATACCATGTATAAACGATTTTACCGGGTTTGTGCCAATGAAATTTTAAGAGCTCTGACTATCGCTTGATTTGGAATTCTGATTATTGTTGTTATTGGTACCTGGGGTTTTATTTTCATTGGTACCTGGGTTCTGTTTGTTGTCCATCCCCCTTCGATAATTCATGCTCCGTTGGCGAAAATTCACTTCTGCATTATTTATTGCCTTTTCCCTTTCTGATTTTAGTGATAGTATTTGTTGTTTTCTTTGTGATTTTGTCAGGCTTTTATCTTTCCTGGCTGCTCTAATTTTATAGCTATATTCACTTCTGATATATTGTATCTGTCTGTTCAAACTATAAGATGACATGGGCATATAACCATAAGGTAAATAACCATAAGGATAACCAAAGACGGGGTAACCGAAATAAGGATATCCGAAATAAGGATACCCAATTCCAAAACTATAAGTTAGAGAGGCTACGTAAATAGTTTCTGCAAGAAAACTCTCTAACTCAATATTGGCAATAGTTTTGGTCTAAAATTAGTTATGAACATTTGTGCGTAAGTGTTGATTTTACTGCATTTCAGTATAATTTTTGCTCATTATTGGTAGCTAAAACCATCAATTATGCGCCAAAGATTCGAGCAACAAATGAGTTTAAGAACCGTAGCCATTTCGGATGTAAAATTTCCTCTAAAGAGCCGTGATGAATTACCCCCGGTATTAATGGCTTTGCAATATATTTTTGTTACCCCTGCATTGAATGAAAAAGTTTTTGAGTTACTGGAAAAAAAGGTATGCAAGGGTAAAAAAAAGACAGGTAGGAAAGGGATGGACCTTTGGCATATACTGGTGCTGGCTGTAGTTCGCCATGCGTGTGGAACCAATTGGGACACACTTGAAACCTGGGCTAACCATCATGAACTCGTCCGCAGAGTAATGGGAGTTCATGCAACTGCTTTTATCGAAGATGAAAAGGTCGAATTCAATTATCAAACCATATTAGATAATGTAAGTTTGATTGATGAAGATTTACTCTGGGAAATCAATCTGTTGGTGGTAGATGCCGGACATGAACTTCTTAAAAAAAAGAAGATGAAGCATTAAAATTAAAGACCGATAGTTATGCCGTGGAGACAAATGTTCATTTTCCAACCGACCTTAACCTGATGTGGGATAGCGGTCGTAAATGTTTGGACATGGTGGAAGATTTGCTGGAAATAGCTAATATAAAAGGCTGGAGAAAAATAAAAAATATCCGCAAAACATTTAAAAGCCAGTTTCGTGTCACTTCTCAAAAAGTATTCAAAGGCAAAGATGAACATCAAAAAAAAC
>DATKQQ010000001.1:0-23061 GCA_035532615.1 Hanamia sp. | reverse complement strand
TGTTACATCTGATATAAAAGAAGCATCTACATCATATGATGATACCATATACAAACACTGCCATCGCTTGTATTCTTTCAAGCTTACTGCTTTTTCCATTCTCTGTTTTAAATCTGTTTTGCTTAAATGCCCTTGCAGGTTCAATCGTTTCATATTTAAAAGTTTAACTGCAAAGGTAAACTATATTAGTATATTCGATAGCGGTTTAGTATAAGATGTTGTGAGGAGGACGTTAACTGATTCCTTTAACCATAGTTGTGAACAAATAAATAAGCGCGAGTATTTTTGTTCTTTTCAACAACAGATAGACCAAAGCTCGTTTTGTCGATATTGTTTGATACGTGGTTACTATAGGGTCTTTCTATTTCTATGAAGGTTTAATTGTCCAATATAACACTACATCATTGAAGTCATTGTCACAGTAAGGATCTGTTCTGTTAGTATCCTCAAAGCCAATCATTAATTTATTTTCAGGGGCATAATTGATTAAAACTGCATGTCTTTTAAGATTCGGATTTACTTCTGGATTTAAAGCATCTGTAGAACAGAAATGAACCGCATTATTATTTAGTGTATGGTTAGTTGTATCCCAGGCATTTGCCATAAGTACAAGCCCAATTGTGGTACCTACATCAAATTTTCCCAAATCTTCCTTATCACCCGCACTTAAAGGAGTAAGGTGGCCTGCGTTGGGGAAAAGATAAGTAATTAATTTGATATCTTTGGCACTTGCGGGAACTTGATTAGTAGGATATGTATAATAAGCCACTGAATTTGCATTATTGGCGTTTCCTGAAACAAAAGTCAAATATACCTCAGATGGCTGAGTGATTGGAATGTCAGCAATAGCAGAGGTTGTAAACCATTCAGGATGTGCTATTACCTCATTTTTGCCTTGAGGAAGGAGATTATTAATAAATGAAATCATAGAGTCAGAAATGGTATCTTTTAATAAATTATCAGGCAACCCTAGAGTACTATATGGGGCTAAATTCTGATAAGTAGTTGCTGTAAAATTGACTGGCTTGGTTACAGGATCCTTCTTACATGCATTAAACATTAAAAGGATAATAAATAACGATCCATAGTTTATTGTTTTCATGTGATTTGTAGTTTTTCAAAAGGGTACTACAAATATAGTGCTTAAAACAAGAAATTATAATTATTTGTATAATACTTTCATTATATGAGGTAAACTTTACGCAAATTTTACAATCAGTTATTTTGAGCCTGGCTCACAATTGCTGAATCAGTCATTCATGAATCAATATTTTTGTCACTTCCTCAACTCCTTCTGTTGCGTTATTTTTTATTACGGTAAAATTATGATGTGGAGGAATAAATGGCGGATTTTTATCAATAATATATTTAGGAATTCCTGTTGGCAAATATTCAATCAATCCCGCTGCCGGGTAAACCTGGAGCGATGTGCCCACCAAAATAAAAATACCAGCTGTTGACAATACTTTTGCTGCTTTTTCAATCATCGGAACCTGCTCGCCAAACCAAACAACATGAGGACGCAATTGAAAACCATCGGAAGCATCATCACCTAAATGAATATCCCCCTTTATTTCATAAAAAGTATTTTCATCTTTTTCGCTACGCATTTTAAAAATTTCTCCATGAAGATGAATCACGTTTTTTGAGCCCGCCCTTTCATGAAGGTCATCAATATTTTGTGTAATTATGGTTACGTTAAAATAATTTTCTAAATCAGCAATTTCTTTGTGCGCTTCATTGGGCAATGCTTTTGCTACTTCTTTTCTTCGCTGATTATAAAAATCCAAAATCAGTTCCGGATTCTTTTTCCAGCCCTGAGGAGAAGCCACTTCATAAACATCATATCCCATCCACAAGCCATCACTGTCGCGAAAAGTTTTCAATCCGCTTTCGGCGCTGATGCCGGCACCTGTAAGTAAGACGAGATTTTTTTTCAAAATAAAAATCAGTTGAATATTAATGCTATTTTTCTCCTGCCATCTCCATAATTATTTTCCATTCCTCTTCTGTAACCGGCTGAACCGATAATCTTCCAAGGCGCACGAGTGCCATGCCTTTCAAGTGCCTTTCGTTTTTTATTTCTGCAAGTGTTACCGTCTTTTTTAATTTCTTAAAAGCTTTTAAACCCACTGCTACCCATCGTTCATCTTCAGTGGTGGGATCCTGAAATGCCTCTTTGTCAACTTTTGCAATTCCTACAATTTCCATTCCTTCATTGCTATGATAAAATAATACCTCATCTCCATTTTTCATGGATCTTAAGTGGATTCTGGCGGCATAATTTCTTACTCCATCCCAGGTTGTTTTTTTATCTTTTACCAATTGTTCCCAACTGTATGTAGATGGTTCGGATTTTACAAGCCAATAATTCATTTTTTATTTTTTATAATGTTAAAGAATTTTAAAGTAATCATTTTAAAAACCATTTTTATTATATTTACGTAATTACAAATTTAAAGTGTAACTCTTACAGTTTTCATTAACTTTGAAAATTCATTTGTAAACTAATTTATTTCAAACTAAAAAATCATAATCATGCTAAGTATCTTTTTAAAACCGTTTTTACTGCTCTCAATGCCTGGAGAATCGGAGTGGTTATTGATTTTAATTGTTATTTTACTTTTTTTTGGAGGTAAAAAAATTCCTGATTTGATGCGTGGAATTGGTAAAGGGGTAAGAGAATTTAATGATGCCAAAGAAGATATGAAGGGTGGGCTTAAATCAGGAATCAATGATAAGGAAACTAAAAAACCAGATTCTTCTTCCAATTAAATATTGATTTATCAGAAATTGTTATTCCATTGTCAAATTTAAAATTGTCATTTTTTTGTTGGTAAATATTGAAAAATTACATTTCGCTGACTTATATTCTTCTAACTTTGCAAACAGAACTTTTTATAAACTCAAATTTTAATTCATGTTAAGTATTATTCTGAAACCCGTTTTACTCCTGGGAATGCCTGGAGAATCTGAATGGTTATTGATCCTTTTAGTGATCTTATTGTTTTTCGGTGGCAAAAAAATCCCTGATTTGATGCGCGGAATTGGTAAAGGTGTGAGGGAATTTAATGATGCTAAAGAGCATGTGAAAAGTGAGATTGAAGCTGGGATGAATGAAAAAGATAAAGTTCAACAAGCTCCCCAGATTCCAGCAACTACTCAAACTTCAGCAACTCCGGTTTCAACACCTACATCTACTTCGACAAATCCGTAGTAAGATACTTTAGAGTAGATTAAAGACTGACTTTAAATTCTGATATTTCGGAATTATAAATAATGTTTTAGGGATTTGTTTTTTTGTTTTTTAGAGTAACAAAATAAATATATCAAAGTATGAGAGATCGTATTTTGATATATTTTTGTATAAATATAAGGTAGATAAAATCCTTTTTCTCTAAAAAGAGATCGATTTGTTTAGTTCACAAACGTATGATCTAATCCTCTGAAATCAACAGGAACTAATTTACTTACACCGGGCTCCTGCATGGTAACTCCATAAATTACATCTACAGAAGCCATCGTCATTTTATTATGGGTAACTATGATAAATTGGGATTCAGTACTGAATTGCCGGATCATTTGTGTAAATTTTCCCACGTTGGCATCATCCAGCGGAGCATCTACTTCGTCCAGGATACAGAATGGTGCAGGTTTTATAAGATAAATGGCAAATAACAAAGCGGTTGCCGTGAGGGTCTTTTCTCCACCGCTTAATTGTGTAATACTGGTAGGCCTTTTACCTTTTGGCTTTGCCACTATATCAATTCCTGTCTCAGCAAGATTTTCAGGATTTTCCAAAATCATGTCGGCAGTATCTTCTTCGCTAAATAATGATTTAAATACTTTTTGAAAATTATCCCTTACCTGGTTAAAGGTATCAAGGAATTTTTGATTGGCAGTAGTTTCTACTTCCGAGATAGTTTGCATCAATGATTCCTTAGCAGTTACCAGATCTTCTTTTTGCTCTTTAATAAAATCAAAACGCTTTTTCATTTCTGTAAAAGCTTCGATGGCTGTGGGATTTATTTCTCCCATGTTTTCCAAACGCTTTTTCATTCGGTCACTCTTTTCCTGCAGTTCTTGTAAAGGCGTTTCTGTATTTCTTTCTTCATCAAGTATGGCATCCAGATCTACCTTAAATTCTACATTCAATCTTTCTTTCATTCCGGTAAGATGCAGTTTCAATTCATTCAGTTTGTCTTTAATTTCTTCCAGTAAATGATCGGTTTGTTCTTTTGCTTTTTGTTTTTGACGAAGTTCACTTTCTTTTTCACTCAATTCATTTCTTACATTATAATAAGCCTGGTCAGCTTCATTTAGTTTCTTTTCTTCGGCATCCTTGGTTTTCAACAAGGAAACTACTTCTTCTTCGAGGGCTTTTAATTCCGCAGAGGTATTTGAAATATTTTCAGAAGATTCTTTTAATTGCACATTACTATTTTCAATTTGCATTGTTAAATCCCTGAATTGACGATTCTTAAATTCCAATTCCTGGTTCAGCGCATTTACTTTACTTTGCTGGCGGGTAAACTGAAGATTATTATCATTATAAGATTTGTTTACATCATTATATTCCTGTTCAGCTTTTACAGATTCATCATTGGTAATTTTCATCCTGGCCTCATGCTGTTGCACATGTTCAAGTAAGGTAGTAAGCAGAATGCGTGTTTCACTTATTCCTTCTTTGTTTATTTCAAGCTGCTTATTCATTTCATTCAAACGGCTTTCTGCAACCTGCTGTTGATTCAAAATATTTTCAATTTTATTTTGAATGGAATAAGTGGTATTTATCAATTCATTAATGAACTGCTGTGTTTGCTGAATAGCATTTTCTTTCAACTGTTCGTTAAAGGCGATTACTTCATTTGATTTTTGATTAATAACAGTTTCAAGTTTATTCACTTTCTCTTGATGAAAAGTAATTTTTTCTGCTAATTTCTCTAAATTTTTAGCCCTCCCTATTTTTTTCCCTTCAAACAATCCCACGCTTCCACCTGAAAGAGAATATTTTCCTTTTACATATTTTCCCGTTTTCTCGAGTAAAATATGATTATTACTATTTTGTAAAGCATCTTCATTTTCAGCAATAAGTACATTCCCCAGAAGATAGCTCGCAAGATGATTGTATTTTTCATCAATTTCGATAACATCTAATGCTGATGTGGCTCCTTGTATTACTAATGAAGTTTGGTCTTCAAAAGAATTCAGTTCATCCAAAAGAAAAAAGTTGGCTTTCCCTTTTTTATTTTCGTCTAATAAATGAATTGCTGCCAAACCATCTTTCAGATTATCCACCACATAATAATTTAGGTAGGGATCGAGTACATTCTCCACTGCTGCCCGATATTCTTCTTTTACATAAATAATGTCAGAAAGAATAGGAGCCGTATAATTCCATGATATGTTATTGTGCAAAAATTTTACACTTTCAGGGTAGCCTTCCATTGTGTCAATAAGGCTTTTGAGCAGGTCGTACTCATTTTGTTTTGAATCCAAAGTGCGGTTTTGTTCCGCTAATTCACTTCTTAGTTTTTCAAGTTCAGATTGCGTTTCAAGAATTTGTTCTTTTGTAAATTCATTTTGTTTTTTCAATTGCTCCAGCGTCTCTTTCTTTTCATCCAGTTCTGCTTCTTTTTTCTTTTTATCTTCCTCAAGTTGGGAAAGAGTCCCGATTCTTTGTTTTTGTTCTTCCTCTATTTGCGCGATAGATTTTTGAAGATTAAAAATAGAAGTATCTGCAACTGCCACTTTTTTCTCCGCTTCAAAATGATTACGCTGTAATTGCAACTGGGCCTGACGTAAAGCATCTACTGCGCTCCTCTTCAAATCAAAAAACGTTCTTTTTTGTTCCACATTTTTCTTCAGTAATTCTAATTGTTCTTTTTGTTCCGACAATTTTACTTCTTCATCACCTATTTGCTGTTTCGTAAATTGAATACTTTCATCAATCCCTTTCAACTGGCCTTCTGCTTTCAGTAAGAAATCTTTTAAGCTGCTTTCTCTTTCAGTAAGATGTTGTAAACGTTGAGCACTTAAATTTCTCTTGTTTTCTCTTTCACTAACTGAATTATTCAATTCATTAAATGCATGTTGCTGTTGCTGAAGTGATTTTTCTTTTTCAATAAACCCTATTTTTTCTTTTTCAATAAATGCTTCCTCTTTGGCTATAATTGCTTCCAGCTCTATTCTTTTATCCGTTTCAGTTTTTTGCTGTTCGTTTAATTCTTTATAAGTAATATTAAATCCATCCAGGGCTGCTTTGGCCAGTTCAATACTTAATTCGCGATAATCCTTTTTTATTTCATAGTATTTCTCTGCTTTTCTTGCCTGGCTTTCTAAAGTTTTTAATTGATTATTGATCTCAAAAAGCAGATCTTCAATACGTGCCAGGTCCAACTCCGTGGCATCCAATTTTAATTTTGCTTCGCGCTTTCTGGTCTTATAAATAGAGATACCCGCTGCCTGTTCCAGCATTCTACGGCGGCTATTTTCTTTATCTTTGATAATATCATCCACCATACCTGCTTCTATAATCGCATATGTATCGGTACTTATACCTGTATCCAAAAATAAATTTTGAATATCCTTTAATCTGCAGCTTACATCATTAAGGCGGTATTCGCTTTCGCCGTTCTTGTAATATTTTCGAGTAACCGTTACCGTGCTAAACTCGGTGGGAAGTAAATTTTTAGTATTTTCAAAGGTAAGGTTCACTTCGGCAAGGCCACTGGAGCTCCGGTTTTTAGAACCATTGAACACCAGGCTTTCCAGGTTTTCACTTCTTAACTGGCTTATCTTTTGCTCACCAATTACCCATCGGATACTGTCAACAATATTGCTTTTGCCACAACCGTTCGGGCCTATTACTCCTGTAATTCCCTGGTCGAAGTTGACTATTGTTTTGTCGGCAAAGCTTTTAAATCCTTTGATTTCTAAACTCTTTAATCTCACGGGTTCTTATTTAATTTTATAGGGTTGAAGGCAATCGCCTGCAAGCAGGCAAATATATGGGTTCTGCAATAAAGAAAAGTTGGCAATTGCCCTGATAAATTTATAGTTATTCACACATTTTTCACAAGGTTATAAATTTTTAGTTTTTATTAATACCATATCACATTTTATTTTTAAGTGAGGTATTATCATTAAAAATTAAAACTATAAAATCTTACATTTGCGTTTTTAATGCCCGATAGTATAATGGTAGTACAGCAGATTCTGATTCTGCTTGTCTTGGTTCGAATCCAGGTCGGGTAACTCTTATTAAGATGATGCTGATTGTATTGGCGATTATATTAAAAAAAATGACTCCGTAGCTCAGTTGGTAGAGCAACAGACTCTTAATCTGTGGGTCCAGAGTTCGAGCCTCTGCGGGGTCACTGATAACCAAGCAGTTATATAGTAAAAGGTATAGCTGCTTTTTCATTTGATACATCATTTGATAAATGCTTTTTTAATTTTTTTGCGCTCAATTTTAATATATTTATGCATTATTTTTTTGGCAGATGATTTCTTTAATCAGATTCATGTAAACTTATAATTACTACCTTACAACTATGAAAAAAATTAAAGCGAAAAATCCACTGGCCAACCAAAATTATTTCTAATAAAAACTACGTAAAATAAGTATCCATTGATGGCAAGTTATCCAACACATTTGACTTCAAAACGGATTATTATGATCTATATGCCGCCCAGATTGTGCGGGTAATTGTATCCCTATGTTACCAGGATGAATAATTTTTGATTTACTTCTCCGCCATGTTTCTACTTTTTTATTGAAAGGTTTCCACATTGAACTTTTTCCGACTAAATTATGATTGCGGGATATAAGCCTGGAGGCCATACAAAATAGATGAGGATAGGCAATTGAGAATTGAATTCCACAATTTGGGGAACACAATTCTGGTTTTTTAAGCAATAACATGAAAAAGTATATAAAATTGAGTGGCATATTATTAGATATAAGTCCGTTAGTTTTTATAGGAATTGGATTAATGTAGGGGGACTTCATTCCACTCCTACACGGTTCAAACCAATTAAAAATAAAGACTTAGTTATACTCTAACAGAAAATTAATAACCGCCCAATCCTACTATTTATGAAAAATCAATATCAATCTATTGAATTGCCGCAAACTTTTAAATAAAAATAAATATGCAGCAAAACTGGTACGCGGTTTACACGAAGCCTCGATGTGAAAAAGAAGTATCATTTTCACTTTCTAAAAGGAGGATTGAAAATTTTTGTCCCCTGAATTACAAAAAGTCTCAATCCTTATTTCGAAGAAAGATTTTAAATGAACCGTTATTTAAATCTTATGTATTTGTAAAGACAACGCATTCTGAAGTTACCATGTTGAGTAAAAAGATAAATGGTATTTTAAGTGTTCTTTATTGGAAAGACAAACCTGCAACAATCAATGAAGATGAAATAATTGCAATTAAAGAATTTACAAATATTCACCATGAAATCAGGTTAGAAAAGTTGCAGATAAATTTAAAAATTTGTGACAATTTCATGGATAGTGTTTCATATGTAATGGATAATAAAGTTTTGAAAATAAGAAAAAACGCAATCAGAATGCATTTACCATCCCTGGGTTTTACGATGGTAGCTGGTATGGAAGTTGAAAATAGAATGAGTAAAGGAATTGGCTTTAATGATAAGGAATTACAAGTACAGTCTTTGGATTTGTTGTTTAATTGAACAATTATGAAAATTATTATTTTTTTATTGCTCCCGGTTTTTTGAAACTAATTAGAACTAATTTACAACCACAACCTCTAAAGCACGAATGAGAAAAATATTCACGAACCCTCACAATATAAAAATGTATCTCTTGCATCAGCCGTTATTACCAAAGTGGCAGTTCATGATTCGGAATCATATTCCAGATATAGAAGTAACGGTAAGGCACACGCAAGAAACCTACATAAAAATGAAATGAGGCTTTGATATTTTTCTGGTGTTTTATTTTATTTAAGATTGGTCTGTTTCCCTGAATGACTCTCGGAATTATTGCAATTATTGCAATAACCAGGAGGATGTGAATAATTCCTCCGGAATGAAACCCCGGGAATGCAATAGCCAGAGTATGATAAGGATTACTGCTACGATATAAAGTAAATTTCCCATGATATTTTTTTTTAAAATTTTGACTAAAAATGAACTCAACTGTTGAAATACTTTTTGTGAATCAGAAATGTCCTGAATAACTTGCCTGCCTGGGTTCTTTTCTTATATGGGCTATTCAGTCCTTTTATTACAATTCAGCAATGATCCTTAAAATATCTTCTTTTGTTTTACCTAACTTAACCTGAAGTCTTTCTAACATCTCATCCTGTTTACCTTTCCCGATCAATAAATCGTTATCTGTGAGGTTACCAAAGTTTTGTTTTAATTTACCTTTCGTTTCGTTCCAGTCTCCTTCTAATTCCGTTAAAGATTTCATGTTTTTATTTTAAATAATTAAAAAATAATTACAGAACAAAGATGGATGCTTATGAAGTGATAAGTGTTACACAATCCTTATAATAAGTTATATCATTCACACACTAAGACATTCATCAACTGCAGATCAACTATTGAATTTTACCTATTTTTTACCTGGGTAACGATTACTAAAAATGTCTTTCTACAACAATAAATCTTGGGACAGATTCGGATCTTAATTTTTGTCTGCTGACATGCTATATCAAATTTTAATTTCAACAAAGCCCCGTTTAAAAGGGGCTAAATTGATTGTTGTATTGCTTTCCGTTAAAAGATTTTAATTCCCTGAAAGAAATAGCTTATTTGCTATCCTTTTTTATTTCCTTTTGTTCTTTAATTTGGTCTTTCGCTGTTCTAATCGGATGTTTTACTCCATGAGCTTCCAGGTGTTTGCCTTGTTTGTGAATACTTCTGCGATGACGCCCCACTTCATTATTCTTTTTCGCTGCTGATTTTAATTTTAAATGAGCCACGTCTTTCCTTGTTTCCTTCTTGTCTTCTTTTTTGTCTTTAATGGTACTTTTAAGATCTCTTTTATCGTCTTTAATATCTTTTGATTGGGCGAATACGCCAGTGCACAGCAACAAACCTGTTATAATAAGAAATGTAATTTTTTTCATTTTATTTTATTTTATTTTATTTTATTTTATTTTATTTTATTTTATTTTATTTTATTTAAATTGTAACGGAATTGTTACACAGCAAAGTTGAATCACTTTATGATGGTAAGTGTTACATAAACATGAAAAAAAGTTACATCATTCACACATTGGGCATGAAACAATAAAGCACCTTCTTTTTAGAGAAAGTGCTTTCCAGTTATAAGCTATGAGTTATCATTTTGATCCCTCATTTTTTATGAGACTATGCATGCGAAGAATACAAAAAATTAATGACTACCGCTTTTGTTAATCTGCTCAATGATCTTGTCTATTACCGTGGTCTTTATTACCGTGGTCGTCCCTGTTACCGTTATTCCTTTCGTGCCGTTTATTATCTTCATTCCATTTATTATGTTCAGGGTGGTCCTTGTTTACAAAATACCTGGAATCATGACTATCGCGAATGGCTTGCTGGCTGTGGTTACCTCTATAACCCGCATATTTTGTTCTATATGTCTGATCATGCAGATAAGGTCTTGGAGCATTAACCACTACTTTGTATCCACTGTATAAATTAAAATCATGATACCGGTAAGGAAGGGATGCAGCAAAAATCCAGCGCCCGCGATCCCGGTATATATATTGCCTCCTGGGAATATTATAGTAAACGTCTATATCAGGCATATAATAATAATCGGCATGATCGTAACCAACCGGGCCCCACATCGGCTGAACTCCGAGATTGATATTTAAAGAGGCCCGAACCTGCGCAGTAACTGTTTTACACATTAAGCCCCCAATCAATAGTCCTACGAAAAGAATTGTCTTTTTCATTTTATTTTTTTAGTCAATAAAATTGAATCTTTAGCAGCTGCTTTTTGCGGTTGCTTCAATTCAATTTGTAACAGAATTGCTACGCTGTAAAGATGGATTCAATTATTGGAATAAGTGTTACATGATTTTCAGCATTAGTTGTATGATTCACACTTAGCAAAAAAAATACTTTTGGGGAATAAACTAAAAATATTCGGAAAACAACTATTTATTTTGGAAGATTACTGATTCACAATTTGTATTGAAATTAAAAAGAATTACATCCGCTCCATATACCAGTTTAATTCCTTTTCTATTTTTTGGTAACTGAAGATATCAGAAATTATTTTTTGTAATCGCATAAAAGCGGTTTCACTTTTCATTACATAGTCAATAGCTTTATGATGCATGCAGTTTATTGCTACGTCAATTTTATCCTGTGAGGATAGCATTATCACGGGAATATCAGGATTGAAGTCTTTTATCTTATCCAATGTTTCTATTCCGTTGATTGCATTTTTATTAACACCATCAAGATAATAATCTAAAATGATAACATCAGGGTTGCGAAATAAATTTTCTATGCAAAGTTCGCCGGTTGTATATGTTTCAATGGCAAAATCAGCATGTTGCAGAAATTCAATCTCCAATGATTTTAAAAACAACGCATCATCATCTACCAGGAAAATTTTTATTTTATTTTCTTTGTTCATAAATTTTTGTTTTTAATAGCATTTAACTCTTCCTGTAATTCTATACATGCCTGCGCACAAACTTTTTCAAGCTGTAAAACCATTTCGTGTATTCCTTCTGATTGCAGCTGGGTACCTGCATATTCCTGCACTTTTTTTGCCATAGTTTCATAATCATCGTTAATACCCACTATCAAAAATGAAGGAATCATTTTATGTACTGCTGCATGTAATGATTTCCAATCTTTATTTAACAAGCCTTGTTTCATCGCTATAATCAAAGGCGGTGTTTGCTCCAGGTAAAGAGAAATCATTTCCATCATCAATGCCGGATTGGATTTCGTACGTTGTATTAAATAAGCCAGGTTAGTACATTTCAGCTTCTTAGTTTCAATGTTTTCTACCTGTCCGTGGATGCCTGACATTGCAGATTTTTTTACAAGCTCAATGATCTTGTTATACAATAACTTTTCATCTACCGGCTTCGCAATGTAATCGTTCATGCCTACGGCTTTGCATTTTGTCAAATCAACAGTGGTTACATCGGCTGTTAACGCTATGATGGGAATTGTTGAATTCATTTTATTGCGTATGTAATCAGTAGCTTCAAACCCATTCATCTCCGGCATTTGCAAGTCCATTAAAATAATATCATAAGAATTTTCCTTTAGTTTTTCAATGGCTATTTTCCCATTGACGGCGATATCATGTTCAAATCCATAATCGTCTAAAAGTGTCTTTATCAGTAATCGATTAAGGGCTATGTCTTCAACCACCAAAACTTTAATGTCTTTAATTTCTTTATCCAATTCCAACATGTCCATCGCGACTACAACTTCTGCATTTGTTTTTTTAAAATTTAAAATAATACTAAAAGTGGAACCTTCGTCTATTTTACTGTTTACCAGAATGCTACCTCCTTGTGACTCCACTAATTGTTTTACAATAGCGAGTCCCAGGCCTGTTCCTCCATACAGCCTTGAAGTACCACTGGATGCCTGTTGAAAATTATCAAAGATCTTTTCTATCTTATTTTCAGGAATACCAATTCCTGTATCCGTAACCGAAAATTGTATGGTTACACTGTTTTCATCTTCGCGCAACAAGTGAACACTTACTGTAATTTTTCCTTTTGCTGTAAACTTTACAGCGTTGCTTACGAGGTTTAAAATAACCTGGTGCAAACGTACCGGGTCGCCAAGCAACACTTCAGGGATATTATTATCAAATTCCTTAATCAGCCTTAAATTTTTTTCCTGAATTTTTGGTTCAAACAAATGAAGCATGGCCGATATAGAGGAAGCCATTTTGAAGGGTATCTGCTCAAAGGTCATTTTCCCGGAATCTACTTTTGCGAGATCGAGTATATCGTTGATAAGAACAATTAATGCATCACCACTCAATTTTATGGCCTGTAAATACTCTTTTTGCTTTTCAGATAAATTTGTTTTTAGTAACACTTTTGTAAACCCGATAATCGCATTCATTGGCGTGCGGATCTCATGACTCATGTTGGATAAAAATTGCTGTTTCGCTTTCACTGCGTTTTCGGCAATACCGGTTGCATTTTCGGCTTTTACTTTGGCCACTTCAGCAATTCCGGTGGCTAATTCTGCAAAAACGATCGCTTCTGATAATGCAGTTTCAACTCTTTTTTGCTCAGTTACATCTCTTGCAACAATTACAGCCCCCATTACAATTCCTTTATCATCTTTATAAATGGCTCCGTTACAGAATACCTCAGTCAATATGCCGTCTATAATAGTCAGCGAATAATCTGTAATAAAGCCATTCTTAAATATTAATTGATACGCCTCTTTCGCCTTTTCCTTTTCGGTAAAATAATTTACAAAGTCAGTTCCTATAATCTTTTCTCTTGCCTTATCAGTAGCATTAATGGTTGCCTCGTTGACATCAATTATCTTGCCGGCAGCACTTATGGCAAATAATGGGTCCCTGCTTGCTTCTATAATACTTCGGGTATATTGAGATGAGAGCTTCAGATACCTTCTGGATTCTTTAAGTTCTTTGTTCGCAACTTCCGTTTTTTCTTTTTCTTTACCTTGAAAAATAAGTTCCTTGTTAGCAATGAGCAGCTCATCAGCTCTTTTTTCTTTCTCGTTGTTTTGAAAGGCAAGTTCTTTATTGGCAGTGACTAACTCATTTGCTCTCATTTCCTTTTCATCATTTTGAAACATAAGTTCTTTCTTACTTATCAAAACCTCAGTGATATCTCTATCTAATGTAGCGATACCAATTATTTTTCCTGTTTCATCTTTTATAAGTGAAAGAGTAAGTGAAATGTCAATAATAATTCCATCCTTTCTGATTCTTTTGGTTTCGTAATTAATAATGCTATGCCCTTCAGTGGTTTGTTTTATTAATTCACCATGAGTATTTATCTGATCTAATGGAATGAGAATACTTTCATTTTTCCCTATCATTTCCGTACCTCTGTATCCATAAATATTTTCAGCCCCGTGATTCCATAAAGTTATCATCCCTTCAAGCGTTCCGGCTTTAATTGCCAGGTCGGAAGATTCAATAATCAGGGAAGAAACCGTTCCTTTATTTTGATATTCAACAAGCCTGTCGAAATCAGTTTTTTGTGACGCTATTTTTGTTGACATTTGTTTTATTTAATTGCATTTTCATTTCCAACATCCTCAATTGGGATTCGCCTTTTGTCTTTCAATTGTTTAAAATGAGAAGGGGTAAGCCCTGTCACTTTTTTAAATTGATTGGATAAATGTGCCACACTGCTGTAATTCATTTTCCAGGCTATTTCCGAAATGTTCATTTCATCATAAATGATCAGCTCTTTTATTCGTTCTACTTTATGAGATATCATGAAGTGCTCAATAGTAGTTCCCTGCACCTCTGAAAATAAATTAGCCAGGTAGGTGTAGTCATGATTTAGTTTTTCGCTTAAATAATCGGATAGATTTACTTTGATCATTTCATCCGAATAATGAATCATTTCAATAATTAAATTTTTAATTTTTTCAATTAATATGGCTCTCTTGTCGTCCATTAATTCAAGTCCTGATTGGAGCAAAGCATTTTTTAGCGCTACCCGCTTCTCTTCAGACAAATCTTCCATAATTTCTACTTCACCTAAATTCACGAAAATAAAATGAAGCCCCAGTTTTTTCAACTCTTCTTTTACCATCATCTTGCATCGCAAACTGACCATATATTTAATATACAGTTTCATATTGATTGTAATTAAAATCTAAACTTTAATTGAAGCAGGCCCGAATCAATTTACGATTCAGGATGGTTCAATTTTTATTCCAAAAGAAGAAAAGTAAAATTATCGCATAATTTTTTTTAATTAATTTGAGGCAAGATAGCCTGTTGAACGACGGTAGGTTGCCCCTGTTGTTATTTTATTATGATTCTCCTCCAGGGTTTTACGCAGAAATTATGAATTTAGAGTATATTTGAAAGGTTGATCATTTTTTACTTAGTAAGTTACGATATAAAAATGACGATAGCGAAAATATTAAAATACAGCCGGCGCCGAATGATTATAGCAGTAATAGCAATTAAGGAAATATTCAATCTACATCAAACCTGATGTAGAAAAAAGCGTGAACCGACGAAAATGATTATTATCACAAGTTCATACTCATCCCCCTGTAATTACTATTGTGCATTTTATTTTACTTATTTTAATTTAATACTTCAAAGGTCATGGCATTAATTGAATTAAGTATTACACAATTCAATTAATTAGTTACATCATTCACACTTTAGGTACCAGAGAACCTGCTTAAATTTTCATTTTTCAAGAAATATATTAGAATGTGAGCTGCATTAAGGAGTTACAAAATACTTTTTCATGGTAGTTATGTCTTATAAATCCAGCAATAATATTATTCGTACCCGCTTTTGATAACTGTTGAAATCATTTTAAACCTATGATTGATTATATTCTTGGCACTTATCCTGATTTTGCTATCTCCTACCCTTTGGCATTGATCTCCAGAGGCTCAATGCCTCCGGCAATAAATGTGGCCGCTACTCTGAAGGCAGACGTGAACATCTTATTTAGCTGGACAGATAACAGTGAGACAGGAAATGCAAAACAAAATGATAAGGTAGTTTTGGTGGCTTACTTTCCCGAATTGCATCAAATAGTGTATTCTTTAGATGCTGCAACGAGAGCAGATTGCCAGGCAAACCTGGTTACAGACAAGATAAAAGGAGATACTGCTCAAACATGGTTGGGCTTCATAAGCAATGATGAAAAAGACGCACCAAATAGCGTGTATGCGGGAGCGTTATCTTTATAAATATGCGTTACGATTTTACTGAGGGTTGGAGTATTTAAATAAAAAATATAGAATTATATATTTGGTTAGCAAAATCAATGGTAGCAATAGTATGAATTATTTTTCTAAGACCCGGAGGGGCTCATGGCAGGTAGAATATTTAGAACACACGCACCAGACGTTCCTTTAGAACGTCTGGTGCGTGTGTTAATTAACCAATCTACCCCAAAATGTGCCTACAGCACAAGAGCAAAAAGGAATAGAATTTTACAGTATATAATCAGGATACGGATTTTGGCCTCCACGGAAGTTCCTTCGAAAAGTAGATGATAGTTGGTCCGGCCAGACGGCTTTACAGGAAAAGAAGAAACACCCGTGTAGGTCGCCTTATTAACATCTTCTTCATTCAAGATTTGAAAAAAAGCAGACCTTTACAAGTAAATCAATGTATAATGAAACAAGTCACATTGCACATTCCGGAAAAAAAATATCGCCTCTTTATTGAATTCGCAAAGAGCGTCAGTTTTATAAAAAAAATTGAAATAGAAGATGAAGCCTCAACTAAGAAACAAGTTTTGGAAGGAGTAAGATAAGCGGTTAAGGAAATAAATTTGGTAAAAGCCGGAAAATTAAACGCAAAGGATGCCAGAGAACTTGTCAATGAACTATAAGGTAAAAACCATACCCAATTTTGACAAAGCCCTGAAACACCTCGCTAAAAAATATGTATCGCTAAAACTTGAATACATTGCTTTGCTTGACAATCTGGAAGTGGAACCCAAACAAGGAATCAATCTTGGCAATATCTGCTATAAAATACGCGTTGTCATTGCTTCCAAAAACAAAGGAAAAAGTGGTGGGGCAACGGTGATTACTCATATTCTAATCAGGGATAAAACGGTTTTTCTGCTGGACACCTTCGATAAATCTGAACAAGAGAATATTGACGACAAAGAACTACTGGCACTGATAAAAGAAATTAAATAAAATCCACTATACTTTTTCTTGTAGAAACGGTTCGGTTTTCTAAGTTACAAGAACTTAGGCGCTGTGTGTACCTCTTGTAAAAGAGGATATCGTTGGCTGGTCTCCTGACCAACATCAATAAATAAGATTCCATTTAAAATGTATTGCGAACAATTTTTTCTATTAAGGTTTGGAAATTTTCAGCAAACCAAATTAATTATTAGTCTTTCAGTTTACCATTGAAAAAATCAGGCAAAGTTTCAATACTTTAGCATATCTCCAAATATCATGGTTTCATTAACTGATGGAAAATTAAATACCAGGATAACAAAGTATTTATAAATGAAACTCAGTTGCTAGCCTGCACAAAAGTGGCTGAAAGACCGGAAAGGAAGGGAACTTAATTTTGAAGATATACTACATTATCAAAAAATAATTGTGGCATTAATAGAGACTGACAGGATAATGTAAGATATTGGCAAAATAAAAATAGATTGAATATAACTGAATCACTGCAGGTTTGATTTCTCCGGTTCATGCTCCTTCTCCTCCAAATGGACGGCAAAGGACCTGGGGGTAATTTTTCCTCCATATTGATACGCATATACTTTTGTAAATACAATTCCAAAGTATAAGATAATGCCCGAGTAATAAATCCAAAGTATAAGAAAAACCAGGCTTCCGGCAGCTCCATACATAGAAGTAACATCAGAATGGGTAAGGCTATAACTAATTGCTGCATTACCCAGAATAAACAATACCGAAGTAAATAAGGCTCCTTTTATGGCATCTTTCGATTTCACTTTGCCGTCAGGCATATATTTTAAAATGAATGTAAATAGCATCGCCACAATTGCGAAAATAAAAACCTGGTTAATTGCAATTACCAAATAATTGCCGGCTCCTGCAAAAAAATGATCAATATAATAACCAAAAAAATTAATCAACCAGTTGATGGCTAATGCGAATACAAGCAAAAAACCGGTGATGCAGAATATACTAAAAGAGAGTACCCTTTTAATAATATATTTTGTCCAGTCGCGTTTTGGTTCGGTTTTAAGTTTCCAGATATGATTAACCGCGTCCTGCACTTCCGCAAATACACTGGTAACGCCCAGCGCCATAACTACGATTCCGATAGCATTTACCATAAAAGAATTTTGTGACGAAACAACATGCTGAATCATTTCCTGGATTTGCATGGCCACCTTATCACCGACAAGTTTGCGAATTTCAGTGAACAAATCACCTTCCATCGCTTGCCTTCCAAAAAAATATCCGCATAAAGAAATAGTAATAATAAGCAAAGGTGCCAGCGAAAAGATTGTATAATAAGAAAGCGACGCGCCATAGCGAAAGTAATTCTCAGAAACGAAAGTTTTAAGTGTAAGCCTGAGGGTATTCCATAGCTGTGTAAAAAAAACCGATATACATTTCATTAGGTAAAGATGAGGAAGAATGGTGATTCCGGACATATCTCTTTAGCATTTTTAATCAAATAACAGAACTTTCCCTGGTTGACCTTTTCTGAATAATTGGAACAGTGATTTATCACAAATATAAATTCTGCAAAAGAAAGAATTATGTAAATCTTTTTTGTAATTGTGTAATGCCGGGTAACGTATAATAATCCACCTTTATAGGAAAAATAAAAAATATTATTATGTCATTATTAACTATTCTAATCGTTTTAATTGTGGTAGGTGTCTTGCTCTGGCTTGTAAATAATTATCTACCTATGGATCGGAAAATAAAAGGTATTCTTAATGCTGTAGTAGTTATAGTTGTAGTTGTTTGGCTTTTAAAAGCATTTGGTTTATTAGATTCCCTGAGAAACCTGCACGCATAAGTATTTGTGTGATTATTATACGCGCGATGTTGAATTTCTAAATCCGTGATACTTTATAATTGAGCTTGCATGCAGAAAGGAACACCAATAGCTAAAGTAGTAACAGCAAATCTTCCAAACAGATTCGATCTGCTCATATAATGACTATTATTCAATATTATTGGGTCTTCTTATACCGAACCCGCGCTAATTTAAGAAACAACAACTGCTGAATCTTCAGGTTCTGTTTTAAAATAAATATTAAATCTTGCGCCTTTCCCATCCTCACTTTCCACGGTAATATTTCCACCACTGGCATCCACTATTTTTTTGGCAAGATACAAACCAATACCCTGGCCTTCAATATCGTGATGCAGCCTTCCATAAAGATCGAACACTTTATTGAGACCAGCTTTTGACAAGCCAATTCCATTGTCATTTACTGATAAGATAATATTGTCTCCTTCTTTTGTACTGTGAATATTTATCACAGGCGGTTTATCGCCTTTAAATTTTATAGCATTCGAAATAATATTATACAAGATACTTCTCAGGTTCTTTTTGGAAAAAGGTATTTGGTTAATTTCAAGTTCACGGTTTATGAAGGTACCGGTACGTTTAATTTTATCGTCAAGGCTCCATTCTATGTTATCTATGATCTCATTAAGATCCACCATTTCCATCATTTCGTTCTCAATTTTCCCTATGCTTGCTATTTCTGTTACAAGAGAACGGAATTTTTTTATAGAAGTGTTGATGACATTTAAAATTTTATTCAAGTCCTCGCCAGATACTTTTATCTGGTTCATAACTTCAATACTTTGTTCTATACTTCCCAGTGGCGATAAAAGATCGTGTGAGGCAACATATACAAAATTATCAAGGTCATCATTGATACGTTGAAGGCTTATATTTTTTTTGTCAAGCTCCTGCTGTGTTTTTTTTAATTTTGTAATATCATTAAAAGTAATAATAGCGCCACTTTGCGTATTATCCGATTGCCTTATATAGGGCATAGTCATTACCTGGTACCATTGGCCGCTGTTGGTTTCCATTTCCTTGGTAATAATGCTTCCTTCAGCAAGTACCTTTTTAATATCTTCGGTTATGGTTGCCAGTTTAATATTTGTGGAAATATGACTGAGGGGCCTGCCTACATCTGATTCCACCAGGTTGATCTGCCTGACAGCGCCGGGGGAAAATTTCATTAATTTCAAATCATTGTCAACAAAAAGCTGCCCGTTGATATTGCTTCTGAAATAATTATTAAGATCATCATTAATCTCCTGCAGCTCCTTGTTTTTTAACTGGTAATCGGTATTTACAGTATGTAATTCTTCGTTTACTGATTGCATTTCTTCATTGGTACTTTGGAATTGGGACAAAATAACATTTACAACTTTGGTTTTATTGTATAATTCCATTCACCATGAAATTTATGTTTTTACATTTCTAATTTTTTCATTTCTTCATCACTTATTTTAATGCCTTTTTCATATACTGTATCTTCTTTTTTTGCTATTACTTTTAACCCTTTTTTTGTTGAAGTAGCTCCAATTAATTGCACAATAGTTTCAATATCTACAAGCGGAATACCTTTCCAGTTGCAACTGATTTGAGAAAATAACATATGTTCAATTTTATTCCATTTACTTGTTCCCGGAGGAAAATGACATACTGTTATTTCAAGTTTTGATTCATTAGCAAATTTTTGAAGGCTTGTCTTCCATAACTTTACACGAGACCCGTTACTGCCACCACCATCAGCGGTAATCAATATTTTTTTAGCATTAGAATATTTCCATTTTCCTATCAATGACCACCATTGAGCTATGCTGTCTACTGCAAACTGACTGGTATCATAACTGGTGCCTACATTCACAAATCCCTCATTCTTTGATATATCATATACCCCATACGGTGATGCTCTTTCTGTTCCGAAATCATGCCCATTTACTTGACGTGCATTTTTCTTTTTTCTATACTCTTTTCCAGTGTTTTTGTAATTGCCTATTAGCTCCTTTTTCTTTGTATCTACTGATATTACAGGTTGCTTTGCATTAATAAATTTTAGTGCTAATTTATTAATATAATGAAATTGTTCATTACGATCTGGATGTTGTGAAGATGACTCAAATCCTTTAACATTTGCCTGAAGACTATATCCCATCGAGGATAGAAGTCGCCCAACTATTTTGTAACTAACTGTGTATCCTTTTTCTTTTAATGTAGATGCTAAGTTGCGAGTGCTTACACATGTCCACTTCAACACCGATTCGGGGTGCCCACGTGTAATCGGTTCCATAAGCAATGTTAACGCCTCTTTCAATCCATGCTGCTTCTCAATCTCTTTTTTTCTCCCACCACCTTTTTTGCGAACCGTTGAAGGATCCGCTGTGGCTACTTCTTTATTTAATTCCTTCTTTCCTAAAATTATTGTAGGACGCGTAACCCCGGATAGCCTTGATACCAATGACACACCTCCATAACCAAAAACTTCAGCATCACTACCAAGGATAATTCGCTGTTCTTTTTCCGAAAGTAATGGCAGTATTTTTTTATACCGCTTTCGATGAATTTTTACTAATGTTGCTTCCATGCAACAAAGGTAATACTTTATTAAATTATTCCAACATACTTGTAAAACTTATTTTGTCCCAATCCCAAAGGCCGGATAAAAATAACTGCTATCCTATCAGGATAAGATCGTGCGTTAAAGGAAAAGTGAAATATTTCCCGACCGGGATAATGGTCGAAAAAGAGCAGTTCAAAAATAAAGAGGTAGTGAAGCATTACAATAAGGCTGCTCTTAATTCTTCTTTGCACTCCCAGCTTCTGCAGATTGAAAAAGAATTTTTTGAAGGAACTATTTTTAAAAAGAAAAATGATCCGGATTTTTATTTTTTCTGTGAGAATAAAATTAAGCAACAAAAGGCACGGGACACACCAGGAACTTCCAGACATAAAGAAAGTTACCTAAACAAATTAAAGGCTTTTAAGCGCGTCCTTACCTTTAATGATATAACCCCGGGATTTATGTATGATTATGAGACGTACTGCAAAGAGCGAGGCAACAAAGACACAACAATTTGGGGGTCGGTAAAGTTCGTAAAGAAAATGATTAATGCAGCGCTGAATGATGGAGCTATAACCGGCAACCCACTGAAGGGATATAAAGCCCCGACCTACGTTGGGCCTGTGAGGAAATATTTAACCGAAAAAGAAATCGAAAGTTTAGAAAAGTTTACGAAAAAAAGTAAAATAGAAAAACTCGTTAAAGTGGCTGACTGGTTCTTGTTCGCATGTTATACCGGACTGAGGTATGACGACGTGAGAACATTCGATAAAAAGCAAATTGTAAACGACCGGATAATTTTAAGAACCGGTAAAACAAAATCCGACGTTTCAATAAAGGTCCATCCGAAATTAAAATTGGTAATCGAACGCATGGCGCTTGGTGTGATAAGCAATACTAAGATGAACGATTATTTGAAAGTAATTGGCGCCGATTGTAAGATTAATAAAGAGCTTACCTTCCATTTAGCAAGGCATACCTTCGCTGTTTATTGGCTTGATAATGGAGGCACGATGGAATCATTACGTGAATTATTAGGTCATTCGAGCATGAGAACCACTCAAATTTATGGAAAAGTTACAAATTTAAAATAAGACAAAGAAGTAGATTCTGTGTGGGGATGGACTATCTTTCATTTATCTTATCAACAAGATTCTGTATTTGCACCTTAAATTCAAGACATTTCCGTTTTATGTAAAAAGTTATAGGCACTTTTTTTTCTTCGTCGGGAACGGGATTACGCCCAGACCCGGGCCTGTTGCCGCCGTTGTATTTTCGTTTATCTGTTTTCATTAATATTTTCATCTTCAAATTGTAAATAAGAAATATACCAACGAGCGGCCTCTTTTAATAAATTGTGTGTCGATTTTTTTGCAGTTTCATCTTCAAAATTAAAAAAATCAATAGTGAATAAATGATATAATCTTAACTTAATTTCTTCTAAAATACCATCAATTCCTGTGTAGCTAATTTCTAATGTATGAATTGCTTTCTTAACATGCTTTTTGCCGTCTTCATGAATTACTTCAATGATCGCTTTCGGGCCAGGTAAGTGAATAATCCAAAGCCCCCCACTTTTGGGGGCAACAAAATAAAGATAGGATTTGTTTTAGACTAAATATATTAGGCGCTTAGGCAAAAAAAACTGCAAACAAATTGTCACTTTTTTCAGCTTGCTATTTTCAGGCCGTAAAGATTTGATATGTTGTGGATTTGCTTTCGGGCATTTAAAAAATGTGACTCAATAATGTTCAGTTCCTTGCTTTGTTCATCTATGCTTTTTTTGTTGACGGTTGTTAAAAATGGTTTC